>CAYZPZ010000089.1:0-7668 GCA_964480205.1 uncultured Conexibacteraceae bacterium | reverse complement strand
GTGTGCGTGGTCGGGCCCAAGGACAGGTTCAACAACTGCCAGGTGGTCAGGTAGCGACGCCTCCGGCCGGGGCGGGCTCGATCCCGGGGTCCCTGTCTTGCTCGCCCTTGCGGCGCAGCCACAGCCCGATCAGGGGGAAGAGCAGGGTGGAGAGGATCGCGGCGCCGATCAGGCCAGCCGCGGTCTCGGAGCGCATGTGGTCCCCCTCGACGGCGATCGTGGCGATCGCGACCACCAAGGGGAGCTGCGTCGCCGAGTAGAAGGCGAGCGCGGCGCGGTCGCGCAGGGCCAGCGCGCCCCGGTATAGCAGCAGGGCGGGCGCGCCGCGGATCAGCAGGAAGAGCCCGACGAACAGCGCCATCTCCAGCAGTGCGCCGGCCGAGGAGGTGAGAGCGTCGAGGTCGAAGCGCATGCCGCTGACCACGAAGAAGAACGGGATCAGCAGCCCGTAGCCGACCGCGGTCAGCTTCGACTCCAGCACCTGCACCTGGCGGCCGCGCAGGGCCACGCGCGTGATCAGCCCCGCCACGAACCCGCCAAGCAGCAGGTCGAGACCGAGCTCGGCGGCGAGCGCGACCAGGCCGAAGACGAGCAGCACCGCCAGCCGGACCGCGAGCTGGCTGCTCGCCTCCAGCGTTCGCTCCACCAGCGGCCAGCCCCGCCACGCCGAGCGCACCGCGAGCAGCCCGGTGAGCACGGCCAGGGCCACGAAGGCGACAAGCACGGCGGCCTCGTGAAGGGGATTGGTGGTGGAGAGGATCAGGGTGACGAGCAGGATCGGGCCGAACTCACCCATCGCCCCCGCCCCGAGCAGGTGGGAGCCGAACCGGGTGCGCAGCTCGCCCGCGTCGCGGAGGATCGGGATCAGGGTGCCGATCGCGGTCGTCGCCATCGCCGAGCCCACGTAGAGGACGGAGAGAATGACCCCGGCCGCCGCCAGCGCCCCGCCGATGGAGTAGGCGAGCGCCAGCGAAACCCCCCAGCCCAGGGCCCCCAGGTAAAGCGGGCGCCCCCGCACCCGCTCGAAGTCGATCTCGTAGCCGGCGAAGAAGAAGAGCATGCCGAGCCCCAGGTTGCTGAGGAACTCGGTGCTGTCGTCGACCGTGGCCAGATCCGCGCCCTGCGGGCCGACCGCGATCCCCAGCACCAGCTCGACCACGACCACCGGTAGTAGCAGGCGCGGCGAGACTGCCAGCACGATCAGCGCCGCCAGCGCGGCGACGCCGACGATCACCAGCATGGAGACGGCGTCGATGCCGATCATGGCCGGCGGGAGGCTAAGCCAGGATCTCTAGCCGCGCTGGCAGCGCGGGCACCAGACCGTGGTGCGCCCCGCGACGGTTCCGCGGCGCAGGCCAGCGCCGCAGCGCGGGCAGCGGGCATCGCGACGGTCGCGCGCCCCGGTCAGCCAGCCACGCTTGCCCGGCACGCGGGCGTGACGGTTCGCCTCGACCAGGACCTTGCGCATCTCTGCGTGCAGCCGCGAGAGGCGGCGGCCGCTGAGCTGGCCGATCGCCCGGCGCGGGTGCACCCGGGCCCGCCACAGGATCTCGTCGCTGAGCAGGTTGCCGAGCCCGGCGATCACGGTCTGGTCCATCAGCGCCGACTTGGCGCCCCCGCGCCGTCGCCTCAGCAGCTCACGGAGGCCTTCGCGGTCCAGATCCATGGCATCAGGCCCGAGGGAACCCAGCAGCTCGTCACGCTGGCGCTCGGACCGGGCCAGCCAGACGCCTCCGAAGCGGCGCATGTTGCGGTAGCGAAGCTCGCCGCCACGCAGCACGAAGACGACCCGGTCGTGGCGGTGGCGCTCGGTCCTTCGGCCCGACCAGGCGAGCAGCCCGGTCATGCCGAAGTGGAGGAGGACCGCGGCGTCCCCGGCGGGGGCAATCAGCCACTTGCCGTGACGGCCCGGCTGATCGAACCGCCGGCCGCGCAGGACCCGGCCCAGCGCCTGCGGCGTGGCGTTGCGAAGCAGCGCGGGGTCCGCGACCGCGACCGACTCGATCCTGCGCCCCGCGGCGTAGCGGGCGAAGTAGCGTCGAAATCCCTCGACGTCCGAGAGCTCGGGCACGCACGGAGCATTCCCGCTGCCCGGGCGGACGATGCCACATGAGCGACCATCTTGCCGGCTCGGCGCCCCGATTCTCCGGCTGAGGAGCCCTGCTCGTCGCGGCCGTCCTGGTGGTCACCGCGCCCGTGAAGGCACATGCCATCGCCAGGGCCGCGGTCGAGCGCGGCGAGCCGATACGCGGCCGCGACGTGGTGGACGAGTCCGGCCGCGGCCTGCATCGGCGCGATGGCGCCTCTATCTCGACCTGACCGCGGCCGCGGCTCCGGCCGCCGTTGCGAGCACTCCGGCGGCCGCCGCGCCGACGGCGCCGCGATGCGTGGCCAGCCAAAGCAACGGCGAGCGCCGGCGCGCGCGGTGGCCGAACTCGCCCTCGGCTCCCGCGTCACGATCGACCGCCTGGAAGAGGTTGCCGGCCCGCTCCCCGTCCATGGGCTGGTCGGTCTGCTGGGACTCGTACCCGGTCCGGGCCAGGTAGCGGTCGGCGAACCCCGGCGCCAGCCTGCCGCCCCAGATCGTCTTCCAGGTGGGCGCGCCGACGTAGACCTCGCGCTCGCCGCTGTCGGCGGCCCAGGCGATCGCCTTCGCTGCGAGCTCGGGCTGGTAGATGGGCGGGACCGGCTGAGGGCGCATGGGCAGCTTCGCCCTGCTGTGCTCGAACTGCGGCGTGTTGAGCGCGGGCAGATGCACCATCGACATCCGCACGCCGCTGCCCTCGTGTAGCAGCTCCGTGCGGACGGACTCGAAGAAACCCTGGGCCGCATGCTTGGCGCCGCAGTAAGCCGATTGCAGCGGGATCCCCCGGTGGGCCAGGGCGCTGCCGACCTGGACGATCGCCCCGCGATCGCGCGGCCCCATCCGCCGCAGCGCCTCTCGCGTTCCCCACACCATCCCCAGATAGGTGACCTCGGTCGCGCGCCGGAACTCCTCGGGCTCGATCTCCTCAAACGGGGCGAAGACCGTGGTCATCGCGTTGTTCACCCAGACCTCGATCGCTCCCAGCCGCTCTTCAGCTTCCGTCGCCGCCTGCTCCACCTGGCCGGGATCCGAGACATCAGCCTGCAGGATCGCGGCCGTGCCGCCCGCGGCCTCGACCTCCGAGGCCGCTCCACGCAGCCCCCGCGCGCCGCGGGCGATCAGGCCCACCCGCCAGCCTCGCTTCGCGAAGACGCGCGCGGTGGCGCGCCCGACGCCGGCGGAGGCGCCGGTGATCACCGCGGTCCTCGGTCCGCCGTTGGTCCGCACGGGTTGGTGCTACCCCCGCCGAGATGCGGCTAACCGGGGTCAGGGCGGACTCGAGGCGATCCCGGCGTCAGCCGCGACGGGCGGCGCGCTCGGCGAGGGCCATCTCGATCCCCACCACGAGCAGGTAGGCGAGCGTCGCCACGAAGCCGCCCACGGGCCAGGCGGCGTCGCCGTCGAGCGCCTCGGCGGTCAGCGCGGCCGCTCCCAGCCCCAGCCCGACCGAGAAGAACCCCATGGCGCTGCCCACCACGACCACGTCGGCCGGCTCACCCCTGGTGCGCTCGCGAAAGCCTCGGGTGGCAGCTCCATCGATGGCGACGAAGCCGGCGACCGCGCCCATGCCGAGCATGAAGATCTGCCCCACCGTCGGTGAGCCCAGCTGGGAGACGAGGATGGCCGCGGTTCCGGTGATCATCACCGAGAAGCCGTAGGCGGTGGCGTTGTTGCGAACCGAGGCCTGCAGGCCCCGCATGTAAAGGGGGCGGGCATCGCTTTCACGGCCGCGGGGGCTCATCGCGGGAGTGACATACCCGGTTCGAGCGCTCGTCAGGCTGTGCGATTCGTCGCGGCGAGGAATACTGCGCGCGATGGCCGAGGAGGACGTCGAGCGAGTTCGCCGAGCCCTTGCTGCGGCGCCCGCGGACGTGGAGCCGCTGCTCGACCTGGTGCACGATGAGGCCGAGTGGGACTACGTCGGCGCCTTCCCGGAAATCCGCACCTACCACGGCCCGGACGGGGTGCGCGAGTTCCTGACGAGCTGGGCCTCCGCCTTCGAGGACTTCGGGCTTGAGGCCGAGGAGCTGAGGGCCGTCGGCGACGCCGTCGTGTTCAGGCTCCGACAGTGGGGGCGGGGCAAGGAAACCGGGGTCCCGGTCGAGAACCGAACCTGGCAGGTGATGCGCTTCCGCGAGGGGAAGATCGTTCACTGCCGCGGCTATGAGAGCAAGGCCGACGCCCTAGACGCCGCCCGCTCGGGTGGGTGAGCGTGGTCGGCCAGGAATCGGCCCCGGGGCCTTCGGCTACCCTCGTGCGCCGTGATCTCCACCAATCAGTTCAAGAACGGGACTCACATCGAGGTCGGTGGGACCGTCTTCAAGATCGTCGGATTCCAGCACGTGAAGCCGGGCAAGGGAGGTGCCTTCGTGCGCTCGAAGCTGAAGCGGGTCGACGACGGCGCGGTGATCGACAAGACCTTCAAGGCCGGCGAGAAGTTCCGGCCGGTGCGCACCGAAACCAAGAAGATGCAGCTGCTCTACGAGTCCGGCGACAACGTCGTGCTGATGGACAACACCAGCTACGACCAGATCGAGATCCCCAAGTCAGTCGCAAGCGATGCGCTGCAGTGGGTGCCGCCCAACTCCCAGGTCGACCTGCTTCTGGTCGACGAGCGTCCCAGCGACGTGCAGGTGCCCAGCGCCGTGGAGCTGACTGTCTCCCAGACCGACCCCGGCCTAAAGGGCGACACCGCCTCCGGCGGGGGCAGTAAACCGGCCACGCTCGAGACCGGGGTGGTGGTGCAGGTGCCGCTGTTCATCGAGGCGGGCGAGCGCGTCCGAGTCGATACCCGCAGCGGCGAGTACGTCTCACGCGCCTAGCCCGGCCGCTCAGTCGGCTCGCGGGATCGGCCGCCGGCTCCCGAGGTAGGTCAGCACGCTGCCGCGGGAGAAGGCGCGCAGCAAGAAGCCCGGCTGTGCGTCGGGGGCGAGCTCGAGCTCGGCGCGGGCGATTCGCCACTCGCCCTTGCTCTCCTCGCTGACGGTCGCGCCGGCGACCTCTCGCGCGATCGGCTTCCCGGTGAGCTCGTCCACCGCGCCGGGCGCGAAGGTCCGCTCCAGCGCGGCGATCCGATCGGGCGCTTCGCGCTCGGGATCGTCCAGCGCGCAGAGCACCTCGCGGCGCCTGTCCGCGTCGCCCGCGACGCCGATCGCGGTAAGCCGCGGGCTGGTCACCGGCTGGTGAGTGAAGGTTCCGGGAACCAGCCGAGCGGCGAGGACCTCGCCGAGGCACTCGACGGCGAGCTCCTGGGCGGCGCCGAGCTCGAGCGCCTCGTCCGCCTCGCCGATCAGGCTGGAGCGGGCCGGCTCGAAGCGGGAGAGCACCACGCCGGAAGGCCCGACCGCCACCCGCGAGGCCAGCGCGCCCAGCGGCGCCAGCGGGCCGGAAGTCTGACCCTCCGCCTGGGTGCCCAGGTCATACAGCCACCACTCACCGCTCTGGCGCCTGCTCGCGCCGGCGGCCTGCAGCAGCTCGCCAAGGCGGCCGCCCTCGACACCGTCGAAGCGGACCCCGAAGGCATAGGAGCCCCCCTCGGCGACCGCCGCACTCGCGGACGCCGGATCGAAGCCGGTGGTCCGCGCGAGCAGCTCGGACTCCTCCAGCAGATCGTCGGCTCCTGGCCCGAGCGCCTCGGCCGTCCATGTGAGCCCGGCCGGATCGCCCTCCAGCGCGCGCAGGTCCGCCCAGCCGAAGCCCGAGCCCACAGAGACGCCGGCGCCAAGGTCCCCCAGGGCCCGCTCGAACCCGGTTCCGTCCCGATCGCCGTCACCCTCCCCGCACCCCCACAGGGCCACCGCCAGGATCAACGCCAGGATCGGCAAACCGCGCCGTGCTGGCGACCTCCGCATCACGCGCAAAACCGTATCCGGACCACGCTTTCCGTTCTCGGCTTGCGAGGATGGAGACGTGCGTCGCTCAGATCAGCGCAAGCAGGCGGTCTTCGCCCTCTACCAGCACGAGGTCACCGGACGCCCCCTCGGCGAGCTGCTCGAGGATGCCCGGCCCTTCACCAGCGAGCTGGCCGAGGGGGCGGAGGCGAGGCGCGGCGAGCTGGACGGGCTGATCGCCCGCCACTCCAAGGGTTGGGCGCTGGAGCGGATCGCGCCGCTGGAGCGCTCGATCATGCGAGTGGCCCTGTATGAGGCGCTGCACCGCGAGGACGTCCCGGTGGAGGTCGCGATCGACGAGGCGGTCGAGCTGAGCAAGGAGTACTGCGGCGCCGACACGCCCGGCTTCGTCAACGGGATCCTCGGCGCGGCGGTGGGGGATCCTGCGGTCGAATGACCGCTGGCCCGTCGCCGGAGCGGATCGAGGGGGTGCTGCTCGATCTCAGCGGCGTCATCTACATCGAGGATGAGGTCGTTGCCGGCGCGGCCGAGACGCTCGACGCCCTCCGCGAGGCCGGGCTGCCGATCCGGCTCGTCACCAACACCACCATGCGCCCGCGACGCGCGGTTCTCGAGCGGCTGCGGCGGTTGGGGATCGAGGCGGAGCTCGAGGAGCTGATCACCCCGGCGAGCCTGGCCAAGCGCCGCTGCGCGGAAGCCGGCCACCGCTCGGTCGTGCTCGTGGTATCCGACGAGCTTCGGGAGGACCTGGAGGAGCTGAGGGAGGGCGGGGGCGAGGTCGACGCCGTAGTGCTCGGCGACCTCGGTGAGCGTTGGGACTACGCGATCCTCAACCGCTCCTTTCGTCTGGTCAGCGACGGCGCCGAGCTGATCGCCCTGCAGAAGAATCGCTACTGGCAGACCGCCGAGGGGCTCTCGCTCGATGCCGGACCCTTCGTCGCCGCGCTCGAGTACGCGACGGGCAGAGACGCGGTCGTGGTGGGAAAGCCCGCCCCCGCCTTCTTCGAGCTCGCCCTCGGTGAGCTGGGGGTCGCGGCGGATCGGGCGGTGATGGTGGGAGACGACGTCGAGGCCGACGTGGGCGGGGCGCTCGAGGCGGGTCTCGCCGCCATCCTGGTGCGAACCGGCAAGTTCCGTGAGGAGTTGGTGGCCGAGTCCGGGATCGAGCCGACCGCGACGATCGACTCGATCGCCGACCTCGCCCCGCTGCTGGGCCTCTAAGCTCGCGGCCGATGGGCACGCCTCAGCCCGACAACCCTCCGCAGGACGCCTCCGAGCTCGAGCGGATCACCGCCCGGCTCGGCGAGCTCGCCGCCGAGCTCGACGTCGACCCTGTCGAGGAGCGCGCCGCGGAGCTGGTGCGCGAGGCCTCGGAGCTGGCGACCCGCGCGGGGCAGGAGGTCGATCGCGCCCTTCGCGCCGCGGCGGAGACGCGCGGCGCTTAGACGGGCGGGCTTCGATGAGCGAATACCCCGAGGACCTGCGCGAGCTGGTCGACTCCTACCTGGGGGAGCTGAGCTTCTCGCGGGAGTCGGCGACCACCGGGCTGGAAGAGGCGATGCGCTACTCGCTGCTGGCCGGCGGCAAGCGGATCCGGCCCGTGCTCGCTTTGGCCACCGCCCGATCGCTCGGCCTGGAGCCCGAGCGCATGCTGCCGGCGGCCGCCGCAGTCGAGCTGGTCCACACCTACTCGCTGATCCACGACGACCTGCCGGCGATGGACGACGACGA
>CAYZPZ010000088.1:0-7801 GCA_964480205.1 uncultured Conexibacteraceae bacterium | reverse complement strand
CTCGGCCCCCGCGTCTTCGGCCACGACCGCTCGCAGCCCTTCCTCGGCCGCGAGTTCTCCTCCGAGCCCGACTACTCCGACGAGATCGCCCGCGAGATCGACGACGAGATCCGCCGAATCGTCGAGGAGGCCCACCAGACCGCCCGCGGCATCCTCACCGACAACCGCGAGCAACTCGACACGATCTCCAAGATCCTGCTCGAGCGCGAGACGATCGAGGCCGAGGCATTCGTCGCCCTGCTCGAGGGCAAGTCCGAGGCCGAGGTCTTCCCGCCCGACGAGGAGGAGACCCCCGAGGCCCCGGAGGCGGAATCCGAGAAGAAGGCGGCCCGCGAAGGCCCTCGTCCCCGCCCGCAGCCCAAGCCCGGCCTCGCAGGCGGCGGCGCCGCCGAGATGCGCGGCGACGAGCCCTAAGCAGCCGGCACGATACTCACCCCATGAAGCTGATGGGGATCGTCAACGTGACCCCGGACTCGTTCTCGGACGGAGGGGAGTTCCTCAACGCCGAGCGGGCGATCGCGCACGGGCGCGAGCTGGCTGGCCAGGGGGCCGACATCCTCGACGTCGGGGGCGAGTCGACGCGCCCCGGGGCGGAGGCGGTCGAACCCGAGGCAGAGCTGGCGCGGGTCGGCCCCGTGATCGAGGCCTTCACCCGGGAGGGCGGTCCCGGGATCCCCGTCTCGATCGACACCTCGAAGCGGGCCGTGGCCGAGGCGGCCCTCGACGCCGGCGCCGAGATCGTCAACGACGTCACCGCCCTGCGCGCCGAGCCGGAGCTGGCCGCCCTCTGCGCGGAGCGGGGCTGCGGGGTGGTGCTGATGCACATGCTCGGCACGCCGCGGACGATGCAGGAGGACCCCCGCTACGACGACGTCGTGGACGAGGTCAAGGCCTTCCTCGCCGAGCGGATCGAGTTCGCCACCGCTGAGGGCATCGACACCGACCGGATCTGGATCGACCCGGGCATCGGCTTCGGCAAGACGGTCGAGCACAACCTCGAGCTGCATCGGCGCCTCGGAGAGCTGCGCGAGCTTGGCCGCCCCATCGTCTTCGGCAGCTCGCGCAAGAGCTTCATCGGCAAGCTCACCGGCGCTTCGGTGGACGAGCGGCTCGGCGGCACGATCGCCTCCAACGTGATCGCCTACGCCAATGGCGCCGAGGTCGTGCGCGTGCACGACGTGGGGCCCCTGCGCGAGGCCCTGACCGTGGCCGAGTCGATCCTCTCCCGCGAACAGGCCGCCGCGATCAGGGACCGGTAGGCGCAGGCTCTCGAGCGTCGGCCGCGCGATCGCCAGGCGCGTCGTCAGCAGGGAGAGCACGACCACGAAGAACACGGTTGCCAGGGCGGCCATGCCGCTGGGCTACCCGCTCAGCCCGCCACGAACTCCCGGATCAGGCGGTTGACCTGCTTGGGGCGCTCGTAGGGCACCCAGTGACCGGCGCCGGGCAGGACCTCGCAGCGCAGCTCGGGAATCCACTCCTCCAGCCCTCGGATGAGCCCGACCAGCAGGGCTGGATCGCGTTCGCCCCAGATCACCAGGGTCGGCACCGCGAGGCTCATCTCCTTGATCTTCGCCTCGTACTCCTCCGAGACCCCGCCGGCCGCGACCTGCTCGCCCATGCGGGCGGCGCGGTAGTAGTTGAGGCCGCCGGTCAGCGCTCCGGGCTGCGACCAGGCCCGGTGGTAGGCGGCGCGCTCCGGCTCGGTGAGCCGGGCGTCGGCGCCGCCGATCCGGGTCAGCATCGAGTGGAGCATCGCGAAGTCGTCGGCGGCGATCATCCGCTCGGGGCCCGGGGCGGGCCGCGACAGCTCGAGCATGTAGTTGACGGCCTCGCGCTGGCGGGGGCTCTCGCGCAGGTCGCGGTTCCAGGTGAAGGGCGGGGGCGAGTCGATGACCACGAAGCGCTCCAGCAGCTCGGGGTGCTTGAGCGCGAAGGCCCAGGAGACGATCCCGCCCCAGTCGTGCCCGACCAGGGTGATCGGCGCGAGTCCGAGCTGCTCGATCAGCGCGCGCAGGTCCGCGAGCAGGTGGCGCATCCGGTAGGCATCGACGTCCTCGGGCTTGTCCGAGAGGTTGTAGCCGCGCATGTCCGGCGCGTAGACCGCGTGATCCTCTCCCAGGTCCTCGAGCTGCCGCCGCCACAGGAACCAGAACTGCGGGAACCCGTGCATGAAGACGATCGGCTTGCCCTCGCCCCGGTGCACGTAGTGGATGCGGCAGCCGTCGGGCTCCACGTAGCCGTGCTCCAGAGGGACCCCGATCGCCTCCTCGACCGCGCTCATCCGTAGCCTCGCCCGCCGTCGCGCAGCTCGATCCAGGTGGCGCGCGAGACGGCCAGCGGCTCGCCGTCGAGATCGAGGATCGCCGCCGCCGAGTGCAGCTTGCGGCCGTCGCGCTCCAGCGGCCAGCCGATCGCGACGTAGGTCCGGCCCGCCTCGATCGGCCTCAGGATCCGCGCGGTGAGCCGGCCCAGCACGCTCAGCCCGAAGTCCGGGACCAGCATGCCCGCCAGGCCGGTGGGGCAGTCCAGCGCGGCCCAGACCAGCTCGTCGGGGATGGTCTGCCCGTCGCGGGCGAGCGACGCGTGGGCTTCCCATGGCGCCGCCACCAGCTCGCGCTCGCGTCCCGGCACCGGCCCGCAGGTGATCAGCATGCCGTCGCCGCGTTCGCGCTTGGGCCCGCAGACGAAGCACTCCTCGAAGGGGTGGTGCCGATGCAGCGGGGAGTCCCTCCTGGCCGAGTCGGCGTCGTCCGCTCCGACCGGCGGAGGCACGGAAAGCTCGAGGCCCCCGGCGGGCTCTGCCTCGGCGACCAGCGCTTCCCCGTCGGTCAGCGTCGCCGACCGCGACGCGTCCTCTCGCTCGACCTGCAGCGGTGTCTCCAGCGGCGGCGGCAGGCGGAGCGTCACCACCACCGGATCGGCATCAAGCCAGGCGGCGAGCCGGCCGCAGGTGTAGCCGCCGTTGGCGCTGCCCGGTGGGCCGCGAAAGCGGCGTTCGATCACGACCTCCTCGCTCACGCTTCGGACTCTTTCAGAGGTCCATCGGCTACGTTGGCGACATGGACGGGCACAACGGGCCGGACTCCTCGGTCGAGGTCGAGCTTCGGGGGCTGTCGATCTACACGCGGCACGGTGTCACCGACGCCGAGCAGGAGGTCGGCCAGCGGCTCGAGTTTGATCTCTCCTTCGAGCTGCCCGAGTGCGACGCGGTTCTCACCGACCGGGTCGAAGACACCGTGGACTACGCCGAGGTCTGCGACATCGTCGCCCTGGCGGCGACGGAGCGCAGCTACCGGACCCTTGAGCGGCTCTGCCAGGTGGTGGCTGAGCGGCTGATGGAGCGCTTCGACTGCGAAGAGGTCGCGGTGCGGGCCGCCAAGCCTGAGCCGCCGCTGCCCTACACGGTCGATCAGGCCGGGGTGGAGGTGACGCTGGAGCGGGCCGCCGACCGTGAGCCCGGGGACGACGAGGGCGACGAAGCGGGGGGCGTCTGAGCGCGCCGGGAGGATCCGAGCGCGTCGGCTACATCGGCCTCGGCTCTAACCTCGGAGACCGCGAGGGGCACCTGCGCGGCGCCGTCCAGGATCTCGGCGCGCACGAGGTTCCCGTCGAGGCGGTCTCCTCGCTGTATGAGACCGAGCCGGTCGGAGAGATCGTCGACCAGCCCAGCTTCCTCAACGCCGTCGCCCGGGTCCGCACCGACCTCAATCCCGAGGCGCTCCTGGACATCTGCAAGGCGATCGAGGCCGAGCACGGCCGCGCCTTCGGCGGCCCCCGCCACGGCCCGCGCCCACTCGATCTCGACATCCTGCTGCTTGGGGACCTCGAGCTCGAGACCGACCGCCTCACGGTGCCGCACCCCGAGCTGACCAACCGCCGCTTCGCGCTGGCGCCGCTGCTGGAGCTCGACCCGGACGCCGCGCTTCCCGGGGGGGCCAGACTGGCCGAGGCGCTCGTGCGGCTCGGCGAGGAGGACCCGGTCAGCCGTTACGAAAGCCGCTGAGCCATTCCGGCGGGAAGACCGGCGGGGTCCGCCCCGGGAAGTCGGGGACCGCGCGCAGCGCCAGCTCGCCGGCGGGACGGTCCTGGATCGCCGGGCGCAGGTCCTCGAAGCTCATCAGCAGGCGCAGGCTGGTGGCGATCTGCAGGTCGGCGGCGTTGAGGGTCTCGCCTCCCAGGACCCCCTCGGAGATCCATCGGTCGATGCGGTCCAGGTCGGCGGGCAGGGTGGCCAGGTCCTCGCGCACCTGCTCGTCGGTGGCGCCGTTGAAGCGGGCCGAGAGTGCCACGATCGGGGCGCCGGTCTTCACCGCCAGGCCCACCGGGATCCCCAGCCGGGCGCCCTCGGAGTAGGTAGCCATCGGCGCTCGGTTGCGTTTGAGCGCCCACCAGGTCAGCCGGCGCGGCTTCGCCTGCAGCACCTCGTCGCCCCAGCGCTCGGCCTCCTCGACCTTCTCGCGCTCGGCCGGCTCCGCGGGAAACAGCGGCTCGTCGGGGCTGATTCGGTCCAGCTCGCGGGCGATCTCGCGCGAGCCCTGAACCCGCCGACCGCCGACTTTCATCGCCGGCACCGTGACGCCCGGGAAGCGCTGGGCCTTCAGCACCAGCTTGGAGACCACCGGGATCAGATCGACGCGCTTGTAGGGGATCCCCTTGCGCTCGAGCATCAGCCTCGCCGTGGTCGAGGGGTGCGAGCCGGGGATCACGTAGAGCTTCGCCTCCGCCACGGCCCGCATCGTATGGGAGCCGCTGACCGCGGGGCCGCTGGGCCTGATCGATAATCGCCGCGTGCTCCTGGCCGTCGACGTCGGCAACACCCAGACCCACCTCGGCGCCTTCGAGGGCGAGCATCTGCGCCACGACTGGCGGCTGGGCACGGATCCGGACGCGACCGCGGACGAGGTCGCGGCGCTGCTGGGCAACCTGCTCGGGCTGGAGGGGCTCGCCTTCTCCTCGTTCGACGGCGCGATCGCATCCACGGTCGTCCCCCAGCTCGCACCCGAGTACGAGCGGCTGTTCGCACAGCGGATCGGGGCGGGCTGCCTGATGGTGGGTCCCAGCCTGAAGACCGGGATGCCGATCCTGGTCGACAACCCTCACGAGCTTGGAGCGGACCGCCTGGTCAACGCGATCGCCGCCCACGACCACGCCCGCGGCGCCTGCGTGGCGGTGGACTTCGGCACCTCGACCAACTTCGACGTTGTCTCCGGGGCGGGCGAGTACCTGGGCGGAGTGATCGCCGCCGGGCTGGAGGTCTCGCTGGAGGCGCTGACCGCCCGGGCCGCGAAGCTGCCACGGATCGATATCGCCCGACCCCAGGCGGCGATCGGCAAGAGCACCCAGGCCGCGATCCAGTCCGGGTTCGCCTACGGGTTCGCCGGTCTGGTCGATGGGATCAACCGGCGCCTCGGCCAGGAGCTCGGCGAGGATGCGACCTTCATCGCCACCGGGGGGCTAGCGGACACGATCGTCCCGCATTGCGAGACGATCACCGACGTCGATCCCCTGCTCACCCTGCACGGCCTGCGGCTGATCTGGGAGCGCAACGCCTGACCGTCCGAAGCGTGGCGCCCTCCTGCTACCTATAGACGCGTGCAACCGTCCCTGACAACCCCGTTTCGGATCGGTGAGGTGGAGATCGCCAACCGCGTGCTGCTCGCGCCGCTGGCCGGGATCGGCAACTGGTTCGTTCGCCTCCAGGCGCGCCGGCACGGCGCCGGACTGGCGGTCTCGGAGATGGTCTCGAGCTTCGGGCTGCACTACCGCAACGAGCGCACGATGCGCGAGCTGCTGCGCCTGCATCCCGAGGAGCACCCGGTCTCGGTCCAGCTGTTCGGCCAGGACCCCGAGGTGATGCGCTCGGCGGCGCGTACGGCGGCCGAGGCGGGCGCCGCGCTGATCGACATCAACATGGGCTGCCCGGTGCGCAAGGTCTGCAAGACAGGCGCCGGCGCGGCGATGCTCAGCGACCACGAGCTGGCCGTGCAGATCGCGCGCGCGGCCGGCGAGGGCGGCGGGGTTCCGGTCACAGTCAAGCTCCGCTCCGGGCTGCGCCCCGGCGGCCGCGAGGGCTTCGAGCTCGCTGTCCGCCTGGTCACCGAGGCAGGCGTGGCGGCGATCGGCTTCCATCCGCGTCCCGCCGCCACCCACCACAAGGGAAACCCCGATTACGGGCTCGCCCGCGAGCTCGTCGAGCGGATCGAGGTCCCCGTGGTCATCAGCGGCGGGCTGGACAGTGCCGAGGCGGCCCGCCACGCCTACGCGGAGTCGGGCGCCGCGGCGGTGATGATCGCCCGCGGCTCCCTGGGTAACCCCTGGATCTTCGAGGAGCTCACCGGCGCGCGGACCGCGCCTCCCCGCGACGAGGAGATCGTCGGGGAGCTGCTCTGGGTGGTCGACCGCGCCGAGGAGCACCTGGGCGCCGAGCGCGCTGCGCGCTACCTGCGCAAGTTCTACCCGTGGTATCTGGAACGCCTCGGCGCGGGCAAGGCGGTGGCGGTCGAGTTGCAGGGGAGCGCCGATCTCGTCGCCGCCCGGGCGCTGATCGCGGGTCTCGGCGAGGGCGCGCCACCGCTGCAGCCGCTCGCCGCCTGAGCGCCCCCAGGCGATAGAAGTCCCGGATGGCGCTGACCGAGCGAGTGCGGGCCTGGCGCGACCGCGGCCGCTCCGAGCAGGTCCACGGACGCCGCATCCACGTCTTCGAGCGCGAGGGGCACGACCCCGTGCTGCTCCTGCTGCACGGGTTCCCTTCCAGCTCCTACGACTGGCGGTTGCTGCTCGAGCACGAGCTGGAAAGGGCGGTGCTGGCCTTCGACTGCCTCGGCTTCGGCCTCTCGGAGAAGCCGCGCCGCCACCAGTACACGCTCACCGAGCAGGCAGAGATCGCCGAGCACCTGGTCCGCCGGCACGCCCGAGGCAGGCCCCTCGTCACGGTGGGCCACGACATGGGCACCTCCGTGGCCACGGAGCTCTTCGCCCGGGACCTGGAGGGCGCACTGGAGATGGACCTCGCCGGCGCGCTGCTCTTCAACGGCTCGATGATCCAGGGCGCGGCCAGCCCGACCCTCGCCCAGCGCCTGCTGCGCGGCTCGGCCGGCCCGCTTACCGCGCGACTCTCCAGCCGGCGCTTCTTCCGCCACCAGTTCGGATCGGTGTTCTCGGCGGGGCACCCCTTGAGCGAGGACGAGGCAGCCGACCAGTGGTCGCTGATCCGTGCCGGGGGCGGGCGGACCCTGGGACACCGGCTGATCGCCTACATGGACGAGCGCGAGCGGCTGGGCGAGCGCTGGCTGGGGGCGCTGCGCGCCTGGCCGGGCCCCCTTCACCTCGGCTGGGGCCTGGCCGACCCCGTGGCAACCCCGCGCGTGCTCGACGGCGTTCGAGCGCTGCGGCCGCAGGCGCCGCTGAGCGCCTGGGAAGACCTCGGCCACTACCCTCAGATTGAGGATCCGGGCGCCGTGGCGGCGGCCGTGCGGGCACTCGTGCGAGCCTGATACGGCGCTTCGGGCCCGCCTTTGGCCGGCGCTATACTTGCGCGCTTCGCCCGGGTCGCCGGCTTCCCAGAGAGCGGCGGCGCGGGCTGATTTTTCGGGATTTGCAGGGAGTTCCAATAGTGCAAGCGAGGAAGAGGAAGTAGTGCGCGAGACACTGATCACACCGGAGGGGCTCGAGAAGCTCAAGCAGCAGCTGGAGTTCCTCCAGACCGAGAAGCGGCGGGAGGTCGCCGATCGGATCAAGGAGGCGCGCGAGTTCGGCGACATCGCCGAGAACGCCGAGTACGACGACGCCAAGAACGAGC
>CAYZPZ010000087.1:0-7807 GCA_964480205.1 uncultured Conexibacteraceae bacterium | reverse complement strand
CGCGAGCAGGGCCGCGGCCCCGGCGAGGAGCCGCCGGTCGCGGCGCGCGAGCAGGGCAAGCGCGACCGGCGCCCCGACCAGGACGATTCCGATCAGAGCGGCGACCGGAATCGAGGCGAAGGGCTCGTCCCAGATGTAGGCGGAGTCCGAGTACAGCGAGGTGACCACCAGGACGACGACGCCGGCGGCGAGCATCGGCAGCCGCAGCCGCGCCGGGGTGAGCCGCGGCTCCAGCGTCAGCAGCGCCAGGGCCAGCGCCAGGGCGGGAAGCAGGTACCGGAGGTTGATGCCGAAGGCGAGCGGCTGCCCCTCCGGGCCCGCGGCCGTCAGCGGCGTGAACAGGTAGGCGATCGCGCCGGCGACCGCCACCGCGCCCATCAGGCGGACCGCGGAGGTTCGCGGGCGGAGGATGGCCAGCAGCGCGCCGACCGGCGCCAGACCCAGGAACAGGAACCACCCGGGGCCGAACAGGTTGGTGATCGGCTTCAGGAAGTACTGGCTCCAGAGCGCGGTGTCCGGCGCGACGAAGATGTAGTGGGCGACGGTGAAGTTGTCGCGTCCCTCGAGCCCGCGGTCGGGGCCGGGCAGATCGATCGGGCCGACCTCGGCGAACCAGGGCAGCGGGTTGCCGGAGTGGATCAGGTTGCGGACGAACCAGATTCCGGCGGTGGCCGCGACGCCGCCGAGAAACACCAGCCCCGCCCGTCGGCGAATCCCCGGAGGCACGATCAGGGGCGCCCCCACCGCCATCGCCGCTACCGGCCCCGCGATCGTCAGTTTGGTACCGAGCGCCAGGCCCATCGCCAGCCCTGCGAGCAGGAGGGCGGCCAGCCGGGGGTCGGCGAAGAGGGAGGATGCCGGCGGTCCCCGTTCCGGTTCGGGGGTGCGCGACCGCCAGGCGTTGATGAGGATGGCGGCGGCGGCGAGGAGAAGGGACGCCGGGGCGACGTCGTTGGCCGGGGTGCCGGCCTCGCGCGGGACGAAGGGGCCGGTGTCGAACACGAGGACTACCGCCAGCAACGAGAGCGGGGCGACGCCGTAGGGCCGCCCGATGCACCACGCCGCGAGCAGGCCGACCCCGAGCCAACCGAAGTTGACCAGAGGCGAGAGCAGGTCGCGGTCGAACAGCGCGATCCCGGCCCCGTGCAGGAGCTCGGAGTTCTGCGGGTAGAACCAGTTGAGGTAGAGGGGGTCGGTGTAGTGCAGCCCCCAGACCGACCCCGTCTCGGCGATCCGCGCCGCGAACGGGCCGTGGTACCAGAGCGTGTCGAAGGTGAGCATCCCTCGGGCCCAGACGTCCTGCAGCCCCGTGGTCCAGTGCGCGGCGAGAAAGGCCGCCGCGCCGAGAGCGATCACCAGGTGCAGCGGCGGTACGGCCGGCGCCGGCGGCACGAGCGTGGCGCTTTCTGCACCGATGCGGGCGCTAAGCCGCCACGCTGTGAGAGCGATCGCGAGCGAGGCGGCGATCAGCGTCCACGGGCCGAGCACGCCCACAACGGCGAGGAGCTGGAGGAGCACGGTGAGGATCGAGGCGCCGAGGACCACCTCGACCAGTCGAGCGGGGGCCCCGACCCAGCCGGGAAGCAGACGTCGGCGCCCCTGAACAGCGGCGAAGGCGATCGAGGCCGCGACCAGGGCGAGGCCGAACAGTCCGGCGAGGTAGGCGCCGAGGCTCACAGCGCCGCCCTACCTCAGCACCCCGGCCGGAACCTCCCCGCCGGGATCGCTGCCGTCGGTCTGCGACCCGCCCCGGCCCCAGCCAGCCACATCCCGCTCGCAGGTCGCGGGGTCGAGCCGGCCGTCGAGGCGGTACACGGAGGTGAGCTCCCGCTCGGCGAGCTTGGTCGCCGCCGGGTCCGAGCTGGTCCAGCCGGCCTCGACCGGCGGGCTGTCCAGCGTCCGCTGGTCGGGCCCGATCACCACGTAGTCGTAGTCGCCGTCGTTCAGGGCGGTCCTCCACTCCTCGCAGGCGGGGACGTCGGTGGGGTCGGCGGGATCGGTGGCGATCGGGGTGAAGGCTCCGTTCGATCCCCGGTCGGCGACGTACTGGACGTGGTTGGAGAGGTCGTCCCCGTAGAAGACGTACTGCTTGAAGCCCGGGCGGCCGCCCACCACGGCGATGCGTGCATCGCGCGGGTCCTCCTGGTTGAACCACTCGAGCGCGCCCAGCGCGCCCTCCGGGAAGTCCGCCGGCGCGGTAGCGGCGCGGTAGCGGTCGTCCAGGTAGTCCTGGCTCTTCGCCCAGCCCAGACCGATCGCAAGTCCCAGGGCGAGGGCCGCCGAGGCTGCGAGGGCGACGGGAGAGAGGCCGCGCTGGGCGGCGAGGGCGAGCCCGGCGGGGACGACCACCACCAGAAGCGCCAGGACCACGGCGCCCGCGGCGAAATCGCGGTCCCAGACGCTGCGCAGGCCGCTGAACAGACCGACCACCAGCAGGATGCCCAGGCCGCCGAGCAGCCAGGGCTGGACGCGCTCCCGGCTGAGCGCCGGATCGATCGCCAGCAGCATCGCGCCCAGGGCCAGCGCGGGCGAGGCGTAGCGAAGGTTGACGTCGAAGGCGGTGGGGTTGCCCTCCGGGCCGGCCGCAGTCAGGGGCGTGAACAGATATGCGATCCCGCTGAGCAGGGCGACCACGCCCAGCATCCGCACCATCGAGGTGCGTCCCCGCCAGATCGCCAGCAGGAAACCGCCGATCGCGGCCGCCAGCACCAGCGGCCACAGCACCCCGAAGCTGTCGTTGAGGCGGGGAATGAAGGCGTCGGTGATCACGTCCACGTCGGTGAGGTACTCGGCGACGTTGTGGGGGTCCCGGATGTCGATGTCGAACTGCTCCGGGCCGGGCAGCGGCCCGGCGTCGATCCAGGGCAGGGGGTTGCCCGCCTCGACCAGGTTGCGCGCGAACCAGAAGCCCCCCGTGGCGAGCGAGCCGGCCGTCCAGATCGCGGCCGTGTAGAGGCGTCGGCCCGCGCCGGCGACCCCGATCACCCCCAGCGTCAGGAGCCCGAACGGCGCCAGGAGGTTCAGCTTGGTGCCGAGCGCCAGGCCCGCCGCGAGCGCCGCCACCACCACCGGTCCCGGCGGCAGCGCCGGCGCCTCGCCGCCGCCGGGGATCAGGCGGCGAGGCGGCGAGCCGGGCTCCAGCGGCCGGGCGGGGGCCCCGGCGGCCCGGGCCTGGGCGTCGGCGTTGACCAGGATCGCCGCCGAGGCGAGCAGGAAGAAGAGCCCGATCGTGTCGTTCTTGGCGTCGCCGGGCTGGTAGAGCAGCAGCATCTCGGCGTCGAGCAGGATGGCGACCCCGAGCAGGGCGGCGGCCCCCGCCGCGTAGGGGCGGCCGAAGCTCCACGCCGCCAGCAGGCAGAGGCCCATGAAGCCGATGTTCACCAGGGGCGAGAGGAAGTCGGTCTCCAGGAACAGGACCCCCGCGGAGTGCAGGAGTTCGGAGTTCTGCGGGTAGAACCAGACCGTCAGCCGCAGCACCTCGGTCATGTGCAGGGCACCCACCTGCGCGTCTTGGACGAAGCGGGCGGCGAAGGGGGCGTTGTGCCAGGTGGTGTTGGGCAGGTACATGCCGATGTCGAGCCCGACCTGGGTGGGCATCGCCCAGTGGGCAGCCACCAGCACCGAGGCGGCGAGAGCGACCGCGAGCGCGATCGGCCGCACCGGCGGCGATGGCAGCTCCGCCCCCCGCCCCAGCCCCGAGGCGAAGCCGAGCCCGAGCCCGATCAGGATCGCCCCGGCCAGAACCCAACCCGGCCGGTACAGGCCCAGCACGCCGACCAGCTCCAACGTGATCACCAGCAGGGAAAGGCCGAGCACCACCTCGGCCAGGCGCGCGGGGGCGCCGCTCCAGCCCATCACCATCCGCCGGCGCAGGCGCACCGCGGCGAAACCCAGGGCCGCGGCGATCGCGAGCAGCTCGAGCGATCCGACCAGATACGAGCCGAAGCTCACGCGCCCGCCTCGTCGCCGAGCAGCTCGCAGCTCGGCGGGTCCAGCTCACCGGTGATCTCGAAGACCTGCGCGGGGTCGGAGCGGACGTGGACCCGGGCGGCCCGGTCCGATCCCACCCAGAGGGTCTCGGGCGCGGCGACGTTTTCGCGCCGGATCCGCGGAGTGACCACCACGTAGTCGTAGTCGCCCTCGTTGATCTGCCGTCGCAGTTCCCGGCAGGAGGCGATCTGGCGGAAGGTCCCTCGCCGCAGCTCGCGTCCCAGATACTGGACGTGGTTGGAGAGGTCATCGCCGTAGAAGAAGTACTGGCCGAAGGCCGAGGCACGGCCGACCACGCCGATCCGGGAGTCGGTGGTGTCCTTGCCGAACTGCTGGATCGGCTTCCACTGCGGGCTGGCCCGGAACCCCTTCTCCAGCAGCGGGGCGACGTGCGCGTCGTAGCGGTCGTCGAGGTACTCCTTGCGCTGGGTGTCGCCGAGGATCACCGTCACCGCCAGTGCGGCGGCGCCGAAGGCGACCAGCGCCCAGCGGGAGACCCGGGTGCGGGCGGCGGCGACGATCAGCGCCGGCACGCCCACCATGAGCAGGGCGAGCTCGAGCGACTCGTCGTGGTGGCCGAAGTCCCAGGTGCTGGGGATCGTCAACCCGAGCCAGTCGTCGGCGAGGAAGGCTCCCTGCAGGATCAGCACCGCGAAGATCCCGATCAGCACCCAGGGCCACGGCCGTCGCCGCATCGCCGGCACCAGCGGCAGGATCACCGCAGCGAGGATCAGCGCGGGAGCGACGTAGCGCAGGTTGGCGTCGAAGCCGGTGGGACGACCGAGGCCACCGCTGGCGGTGAGCGGGGTGAACACGTAGGCGATCCCGGCGACGATCCCGGTGATCGCGAGCAGCCGCATCAGCCGGCTGCCGCCGCGCAGCAGCGCGAAGACGAGGGCTGCGGCGACCCCGGCCAGGATCAGCGGCCACATCGGCCCCAGCCGGTCCTTGAGCACCGGGAAGAACCAGACCTCCCAGATCTCGGGGTCGTTGTAGTACTCGTAGAGGCTGTGGGGCTGGCGGGGATAGAAGCCGCCCTGCTCCGGCCCCGGCAGGCCGATCGGCCCGACCTTGTCGATCTGCGGCAGCGGATTGACCGCATGCCAGAGGTTGCGCCCGTACCAGAAGCCGGCGGTGAAGAGCATCCCCCCCAGCCAGATGCCCATCGCCCGCAGCCAGAGGCGGCGCCCGGCGAGTACGGCTATGCCCAGGGTCAGGACCCCGAGCGCCGCCAGCAGGGTGATCTTGGTGCCGATGCCGAGGCCCGCGGCGAGCCCGCCCAGCAGCAGGGGCCCGGCACCGATCCCGGCGAGCGCCCGGGGGTCCCCCTCGACCGGGACCTCGGCGACCACCCCCTGGTGAGGATGCTCCTCGTCGGCGTCGGGGTCGAACTCGTCGGGGCCCCGCACCGGGTCGACGTCGCCGGCGCCCGCGGCGGCGGGTGCGGCGCGCGCGGTGGCCGCGCCGTTGACCAGGAAGGCGATCACCGCCAGCAGGAAGAAGACTCCCATGACATCGTTGGGCGCGTTGCCCGCCTGGGAGGCGACCAGCATCTCCGAGTCCAGCACCACGGCCGCGCCGAGCACGGTCACCGCGCCAACCGCGTAGGGGCGGCCGATGCACCAGGCGGCGAGCAGCGAGCCGGCGAGCCAGACAAGGTTGAGCAGCGGTGAGAGGAGGTCGCTGTCCATGAGCACGATGCCCACGCCATGCAGCAGCTCGGAGTTCTGCGGATAGAACCAGGCGACCAGCTTCAGCGGATCGGTGAAGTGCAGGGGCCCTACCTCGCCGGTCTGCGCGAACCGCCCGGAGAACGACATGTGGTACCAGGTGGTGTCCTGGTAGTACATGCCGACGTCGACCGCCTGCCAGGTGGGCTCCGCCCAATGGGCGACCACCACGCCCGCCGCGAAGACCGCCACCAGCAGCATCGCGCGGCTCGGCTTGACGGCGGGGGCCTCGCCCCGGCGCTCCGTGAGGCGCCGAGCGGCCAGGTAGGCAGCGCCGAGGCCGGCCGCGAGGCAGGTCAGGACCAGGGGAAGCTCCTTCAGCAGCTTCAGCACGCCCAGCAGTTCGGCGATCACGACCAGCGCCGAGAGCGCCAGCACGAATTCAGCCAGGCGGGCCAGCGCCCCGCTCCAAGCGGGGACGAGCAGCGCCCTCACGTAGAAGGCGCCCAGACCGAGGGCGGCGGCGATCACGGCCAGCTCCCCTACGCCGAGCAGATACTGGCTAGTAGTCACGACTGTCTCGCATCACAGAAAGCGCGCGGACCGGACGCCCACGCGCGAAGCGAGGATCATAGAGGGGCGCTGCGCGTGCCTAGTTGTCCAGGCCGCGAACCACGTAGGCGCGCTCGCCGGGACGCACCATGCCGAGCCTGCGGGCCTCCCGCTCCAGGGTGAGCGGGCTGCGGGCCTGCTCGACCTCCAGACGCAGGTCGGCGTTCTCGCGCTTCAGCTCCGCCAATCGCTCCTCGCCGACCTTCGAGTCGCGCCAGGCGTCGAAGAGGTTGACCAGCGGATTGAGATAGGAGACGAGCACGCCGAACAGGACCAGGACCAGCGCCACCCGGCCGATTCGGTCCCAGCGAATGCGGCTGGGGCCGATCCGGCGGCCGACCCGCCTGCGCGGCGCCCGGCCGGCTGCGTAGGCACGTGAGCTCATCGCCCCGTGATTCGCCGTCCCGCCGCGCATGCCTGCCGCCCGATGGCGTTGCGCCCGGACACGCGCCGCGGGTCCGCCCGCAGAAAGCAAACGGCCCGCCGGGGAGCGGGCCGTTCGCTTTGGGAGAAGGAGGCCACACCCCTGGTGCGGCCTGCCGCGTCATTCTCGAAAGCGACGCCGAGGGCGGTGGGGTTACGGGTGAAAGGCGGGCTCAGGCGCGCTGGAAGGCATCAGAACCCGGAAATTGCGCCTTTTCGCCCAACTCGTCGGCGATCCTCAGCAGCCGGTTGTACTTGGCCACGCGGTCCGAGCGCGAGGGGGCGCCGGTCTTGATCTGGCCGGCTCCGGTGCCCACCGCGAGGTCCGCGATCGTGGTGTCCTCGGTCTCCCCGGAGCGATGAGAGATCACGGTGGTGTATCCGGCCGCGCGCGCGATCGCGATCGCCTCCAGGGTCTCGGTCAGGGTGCCGATCTGGTTGACCTTGATCAGAATCGAGTTGGCGATCCCCCGCTCGATCCCCCGGCGCAGGCGCTCGGGATTGGTCACGAACAGGTCATCGCCGACCAGCTGAGTGCGGTGCTCGGCGAGACGCTGGGTGAGCAGCTTCCAGCCCTCCCAATCCTCCTCGTCCATGCCGTCCTCGATCGAGACGATCGGGAAGCGATCGACAAGGCCATGCCAGTAGTCGGCCAGCTCGCCGGCCGACAGCGACCGGCCCTCGGAGGCCAGGGCGTAGCTGCCGTCCGAGAACAGCTCGCTGGTCGCGGGGTCCATGGCGATCATCACGTCCACCCCCGGCGCGTAACCGGCCGCCTCGATCGCGGCCAGCAGGAAGTCCAGCGCCGCCTGGTTGGAGTCGAGGTCGGGGGCGAACCCGCCCTCGTCGCCGCCGGCGGTGGAGAGGCGCTTGTCGTGCAGCGTGCGCTTCAGCGCGTGGAAGACCTCGGCGCCGACCCGCAGGCACTCACCGAAGCTGCTCGCGCCGGCGGGGACGACCATGAACTCCTGGAAGTCGACCGAGTTGTCGGCGTGGGCGCCGCCGTTGAGCACGTTCATCATCGGCACCGGCAGCAGGGTCGGCTCGCCGCCCCCGTAGAGCTCCGCCAGATAGCGGTAGAGCGGCCGGCCGGCGTCGGCCGCGGCCGCCGG
>CAYZPZ010000086.1:0-7816 GCA_964480205.1 uncultured Conexibacteraceae bacterium | reverse complement strand
GTCGTTGCCCTCGGGATGACCGGCATTGACGATCACCACCCCGCCCGGGGCGAGCCGATCTCGGGCCAGCTCGAAGAACTCCTTGGTCGCCAGATAGAAGGGGATGTAGGGCTGGCGGTAGGCGTCGACCATGATCGCGTCGTAGCCGCCATCCGCCTCTCTGAGCCAGGGTCGGGCGTCCTTGTGGAAGACCTCCAGGTTGGGGTTGTCCAGGTCGAAGTAGCGCTCTCCCAGCTCGGTCAGCTTCGCATCGATCTCCACCCCGTCGACCTCGGTCTCCGGGAAGTAGCGGCCGTAGGCGCGGGCCGTGGTCCCCGCCGCGTTGCCCAGGATCGCGATCCGCCGCGGCGGATCGGAGCGGGCCGCGAACGGAGCGACCAGGTAGCCGTCCCAGACGTCGTTGGTCAGGTAGCTGCCCGGGCGATACATCGAGTGCACCGCCTGGCCTTCGTTCAGCTCCAGCAAGCGGTCGCCGTCCTCCTGCTCGATCACCCGGATGTACTGCTCCTCGGTCTCGCCCTCGAACAGCACGGTCTCGCCGTCCGCTCCCTTCACCGTTCCCACCGGCACCGCGATGACCAGGGCGAGCGCGGCCGGCATCGCCAGGTAGCGCCAGCCGAGCCCGGCTGCCGCCACCAGTGCCAGCGCCACCGCGAAGACGAGAAAGGTGCGCTGGGTGCCGATGAACGGAATCAGCGCGAGCGCCGCCAGCATCGTCCCCAGCAGCGAGCCCACCGTGGAGACGGCGTAGAGCCGACCCGCCGTCCGCCCGGAGTGCTCGACGTCGGGGACAGCCAGCCGGATCGCCCAGGGCGCGGCGGTGCCCAGCAGGACGACGGGGATCGCGATCAGGAAGAGGACACCCACCAGGGAGCCGACGAAGGCGCCCGGCGCGATGCTCTCGAGCGCGTCGGTGGAGAGCTCGAAGAAGGGCCTGGCGGCGAAGGGAACGATGGCGAGCAGCACGGCGGCGGCGCCGATGGCCAGGCACAGCTCCCGTAGGCGCGGGTAGCGGTCGCCCAGCCTGCCGCCAAGCCAGTAGCCGATCGAGAGCGCCACCAGCACCACCGCAATCGTGTTCGCCCAGACGATCGTCGAGGCGCCGAAGAACGGCGCCAGCAGGCGAGCGGCCGCGATCTCGGCACCGAGGCTGGCGGTGCCGACCACGAAGACCAGCAGGTAGAGGTAGCGGATGGAGCTCACGAGGGTCGCATTCAAGGCTGGTGCGCTGACGTAATCCCTCGCTAAGCGTCCCTGATCCGCTCGGCCAAGCGACCACCCTGTCCCGCCTGCACGGCGCGCTCCGCGCGCGCGCCGCTCAGCTCGACCCCGCGGGACCGCGCCAGGTCCAGAAGCTCCTGCCGCTCGGTGTCCTGCTCAGCCCACTTCAACAGCAGCCAGGCCAGTACCCCGAGGGTCGCCAGGCCCCCCTCCACGGTCATGATCACCCCGGCCGTGCCCTGGTCGGCGAGCGGCGAGA
This sequence comes from uncultured Conexibacteraceae bacterium, assembly GCA_964480205.1. Taxonomy (GTDB): domain Bacteria; phylum Actinomycetota; class Thermoleophilia; order Solirubrobacterales; family 70-9; genus CAYZPZ01. The sequence goes on along the minus strand of CAYZPZ010000086.1, from coordinate 6,336 downwards.
TGGCGAACTCCGCCTCACCCGGCCCGTAATCCGGATAGAAGACGGTGTTCGACCACATGAACACGTTGCCGAGCACGGTCCCGGCGAAGCGCACCCCGAGCACGTAGAGCAGCTTCGAGCCGATCCCGAACCAGCTCGGCTGCGGCAGAGGCCCGATAAGCGGCATCCACATCAGCACCCCGAAGCCGATGAAGCTGGCGTGCTGCAGCGCGTGCAGCGGCTCGCTCGCCAGTGCCCCCTGATACAGAGCGGGGATGTGCCAGACGTAGAGGCTGATCGCCCACAGGGGCAGGGCGACGAGCGGATGGGTGAGCACGCGCAGTCGGTCGATCGTCCGGATCGCCAGCAGGGGCTGCAGCAGGGGGCCGGTCAGACCGACCACGATCAGGCCCGCCGCGATGTCACCGACCAGCAGATGCTGGGCCATGTGCGCGAGCAGGAGCTCCTCCCCCATGTGCGCGAGCGGCGAGGCCAGGCCGGCCGCAATCAGGGCGACCCCAGCGGCGAAGCACCCGATCCGCCAGCCGGGAACGGGCCGCCCCGCGGCCGCGAGCGTCCGCGTTCGCCGCGCGTAGGCCAAGGCCACCACGGCCACGGCCAGCAGCTGCAGCGGCTCCAGCGTGCCGCCCCCGACGTGACCGAGAACCGGGGTCATCGCGGCTCAGGCTACAGCCGCGCCTGAGGGGGCTTCAGCTCAGCGCCGCGGTGCTTCGATCCGCATCTGCAGCCGCACCCGAGCCCCGTCGGGCCCGTTGCGGATCTGGACCAGGTCGCAGAGCTGGTTTGTCAGCCACAGCCCACGGCCGTCCGGGCGGGTGCGGCTGGGCCGCAGGCGGCCGACCAGGGTGTCGCCGAAGCGGCCGGCGTCGCTCACCTCGCAGACCACCCACCGATCCGCCAGCCAGAGCTGCAGGAGGCCGGCGCCTCCGCCGTGGCGGACCGAGTTGCTGGCCAGCTCCGTGACAGCCAGGCCGAGATCGGCGGCGCGCTCCGCGCCTAGCCCCGCCTCGCCGGCGCGCCGCACCACGTGATGGCGCAGCTCCGCGATCCCGTCCGCGCCGAACCCGAACCGCTCGGCGTCGGGCGGCGGGTCCCCGAGCGGCCCAGTGAAGGGCCGGCCGTTCGTCTCGGCGAGGTAGGCGACACTCGCCTCGCTCTCGCCCGCGGAGCTGACCAAGGGATGGCTCCTCGCCGCCTCCTCGAGCACGTCGTCGTCCAGCGCGGAGGCTTCGTAGGGGCAGACCAGCCGCCACGCAGGGCCGGCGTCGAACGCGATGTTGAGGAGCGCCTCGTGGTGCTGGCATTCGACCAGCTCGGCGGAGGTGCGATCCGGCCAGACGGGTTCGCCTATCCCGAGGCCCCCGCATCCCTCGGCCACGTACGCATCGACGAAGTCCCGCCAGATGGGGATGATCCGCGCCGGGTTGCGCCCGACCGACTCCATCTCGATGAACCGCACGCGCTCACCGTCGGCCCCCAGCTCAGCGCGCAGCAGGCGCGCGTTCTGCTCGCGGACCGCCACGAGCGCCTGCCGCTCGGCGGCGAGCGCCTCGCGAATGAGGGGCACGGTGCCGGCCAGGAACTGATCGCCGTCCGCGTAGAACAGCGCCTCGTGCCGGAATCCCCGGTCCTCTTGGTGGCTAGCGGTTGCCACTGGTGTCCGTGTCGGCCGTGCCCCTCGAGCCGACGCGGCAATGGGGCGAACGCCAAGTAAAGCCGACGCTTCCCCTATATCCGAAGCCCTGTGCGGATAAACACTTGATCCGTGCGACCGCCGGTAGCCGTTGCGCGGCAGCTCCCCGGGTGAGCTTGCCGAGCATCGGCTTTATCGCGGCTGCTACTTGAGCCGCTCCTTCAGCAGGGCCTTGCCCTGCTCGGCGCCCTTGCGACTCTCGCCCTGAGCGCGCCGGAAGAAGTCGGCGAGCTCGGAGTCGTTCTCGCGCTCGGCATCCTGGATGTATGTCTCCAGCCGCAACGCGTTCGCCAGGCAGGCCTCTACGAACCAGATGATGTTGTAGTCCTTGTCCTTGGTGCCGGTGACATCACCGGACTCCTGGGCAGCGGTTGCCATCTTGCCTCCTCTCTAGCTTGATCCGATCTCGTCTGGTCCTACCCAGCCTCGCGCGCACCTAAGCGGACCGCCCGCTGCTCGGCGCGCTGGGTGAGGTCCTCCAGGTGCTCGCGCACCGCCCGCTCCCATTGCGGGCGCACCCAGCGCCGCCCGGCTATCCGCCCGAGCACGAAGAAGTCGATCCCGATCTCCCCCGTGTAGCGCAGCTCGGTTCCCCCACCGGCCTCGTGCAGCGAGAACTCCTCTACCGCATGCGGGATCGGGCCGGTGAGGTGGCGGAACCCCACCCGGTCGGGGGGCTCGAAACTGACCGCCTCGACGGTGCGCGCGGTGTAGAAGTGGACCTTGGTGGCGTGAGCGGCGACGACCAGATCGCGCCCCCGGGCGAGCACCTCGATGCCGGAGCCCCGCGGGGTCCGGCCGAGATAGGGAGCGCTGATCATCTCGAAGACCTGGTCCCGGGGGGCGGAGATCTGGACCTCGATCGGCCCCAGCTCGTGATAGCTGCGCCCCCAGCCGAGATCGAGGCTGAGGCGCCCCATCGCCAGCGCCAGGAAGAGCGCGGCGCCGAGTCCGACCAGGATCAGGGCGAGCGCGCCCATGGTGATCCACAGACCGGTCGTCGCGATCATGCCTCCACGATATGACCCGGCCGGGCGCCGGCCGGGTTCGCCGCAGCCGCTAGGCGGGCGCGGCGCGTCCCGGCACGGGCAGCCGCGAGCACAGCGCCCAGGACCCGACGACGATCGTGGTGCCGATCAGCCATCCCGCCAGCACGTCGGTGGGGTAGTGGGCCCCGAGGTAGACCCGGGAGAGCCCGATTGCCACCGCCAGTGAGACGGCGACCAGCCAGGCGAGCCCGACGACCCGCCGCTGCACGGCGTGGCCGGCGATCACCGCGAGCATCACGTAGAGGGCGACCGCACTGGCCGAGTGTGCGCTGGGGAAGCTGAAGCCCGCGGGATCCACGGCGCCGGCCGCATCCGCGTCGGGCCGGGGCCGGGAGGCGAGCCCCTTCGCGACGCTGACGATCGCCTGCGTCGCCACCACCGACAGCGACAGCGCCACAGCGCCGCGCCAGTGGCCGCGCGCCGCCAGGATGACGACAGCCACAGCCGTCGCGACCAGGATCACGTCGGTACTCGCCAGGTTGGTGATGACCAGGAAGGCGCTCGTCAGCCAGCCCGTGGCCAGAGAGTGGATCGTGTTCGCGGCGGCGATGTCGGCGGCGACGACGACGGAGACCTCGGCCACGGCCACCGTGAGCACGGCGAGGGCGAGCATCGCCGCCGTGATCAGGCGAACGCGGGGGCATCGACACAGGGCTGTGGCTGACTGGGCTATATGGAACATGCGACTATCCGTAACCGGGCGAGGTGAAACCGAGATGAGTGCCCGCGGTTGCGGTGCTCAGGTCACGTGTCGGCAGAGCCCCGCTCTGGCTTGACCGCCCCGCCCCGCAAGACGCTCTGCAGGACGAGCAGGTAACCGCCGATCAGGAACGGCTCCGCGCCCAGCTTCAGGCTCTCCTCGGCGACGAATTCGTTGCTGGTCGAGGCCAGGGTCGAATCGAGCGTCTGCGAGGCGACGCCGAGCATGACCCCGACCGCGAGCACGCCCGTCGCCGCGCGGTAATGCAGTAGCTGGTGCGCGTACCTGAGCAGCCCGGTTGCCGCGGCCAGGAAGAGGACCGTTAGAAGGAAGGCATCCAGGTCGCGGAATCCGTGCGGCGCGAGCGCCCCGATCGAGGTGAGGGCGCTGCTGAGGAAGACGGTGAGCTGCGTGATCTCATCGAAGGCGAAGATCAGGAAGATCGCGGCGGAGAGCCCCCAGAAGTTGTTGAGGCGCAGGCGGCGAGAGCCCGAAACCTGGCGGTGAATCGCCGCCGCGATCGCGGCCACGAACAGCAGCTCGACGAAGCTGAGCCAGGTGCCCGGCATCAGCTCGCGGAAGAGCTCGGCCGGATCGGAGAAGAGGGCCTGGCCGGCGACGATGAATACGATCGCAAGCCAGGCGTTGAGCAGGAGGATCGCGCTCGTCGCCGCGTACGGCCGGGTCGCGGCGCGGCGCGCCAGCCGATCCCCGCGATCGACGAGCTGGACCCACCAGGTTCGCCGACCGGCGGCCTGCCCTCCAAGCACTGATTCCTGCTCGGCTGCTGAACGCAGGAGGCTCGTCTGCCCCTCCCCTTTCCTCTCGCGCGGTGTCCGGCAATTGTTACACGGCCGTCACACGCCCAATCCGGTAGGGCGGCTAGCGGAAGCGCTTGATCCGCTTGTTCACCGGCCGCGAGATCCCCTTGTGGATCTGGCGCTTGAAGGCGTTGCCGGGACATGCGGTGCGGCTCAGCCGCCGATGCGGGTGAACGCGGGGCGCTCTGATCGCGGTGCCGGCCGGGTGCTTGTTCAGCTCGCCGCCGCCTGAGACCAGCGGCCCCTTCTTCGTCGCCGAGCCGAGCCCATGCACGCTCAGCTTCCAGGCGAGGTACTTGATCACCGCGTCCTTGGCCTTGCGGTTGAGCTTTCGGGTCTTGTGGGTTCCGATCGAGGCGATCGAGGTCGTCTGATCGTTGAAGCCCTGCGCGTGCGCGCCCACCACCGCCTGGCGCAGACCGCCGGCTCGGCCCGCGTAGAGGCGCCCGAAGCGATCGACCAGGGCGTGGTAGCCGATGTCGTCCCAGCCGTTCGCGTGGACGTGGAACCGGCAGATCCCGAGCACGAGGGAGCGCGCCTGGCGCTTCGAGTAGCTCATCGCGCTGACCGTGTGGTGAACGGTCGCCGCGCGCACGGCTCCGTAGCTGGGCTCGCTGCGAGGCTGGCAGCCACCGTCGGCCTCCTCGGCGCCCCACTTCCTGCGGCTGACCATCCTGCCCTTCGGCTTTGGCGCCGCCTCGGCTACGAAGGACGAGGCGACTGAGATGAACGCCTCGTTGAGCGCGCCGCGGGCCGAGTTGAGCACTCGGTCGGCGAGCCCGCCGGAGCTCCCGGAGACGTTGACGTAGTGCAGCTTGCCCTCGGGCTTGTGCTCCGCCCTGACCTGGACGCCGTCGGCGCCGGCGACGTAGACCGGATCGCCCGAGTGGGTTCCCACCCACTCGCTCCAGCCTTCCTCGCCGTCCCGGACCCGGATCTCCAGGGAGCGCATCTCGCCGGCGACGCCCACGAAGTCGAACTCGTCCGGGGCCTCGATCGGCGGCGTGATCCAGCGGGGCCGGGCCTTGTGCCCGGGACCATCGTGGTCGGCGTGTCGGTCATTCGCGCGGGGACCCGGCAGGCGCTCCACCGCGGGCAGCCGCTGCTCGAAGTCCTCCGCCCGCGGCTGATAGGGCTCCAGCGACAGCGCCGGGGCCGCCACCCAGGCACAGAGAGCGGCCGCGCCGAACGCGGCGAGGATGAGTGCCCTGCCCAGCATCTCCCTTCCGAACACGGTTCCCGCGCCCATGTTTTCCCTGGATTCCGCGAGCCGTCAGCGTGCGGACACGGCGACGCCCGACCCCGGAACCCCCGTGGACCTGGGCAATCTGAAGGTGAGCGACCGGACTCGAACCGGCGACCGCCTGGACCACAACCAGGAGCTCTACCAACTGAGCTACGCTCACCGCGCGGTCTCCAATGTAGCGCCCGGGTGGGGGCTCGGCGGAACGATCCGCCGGAGGAGCCGGAGGCGCGGTTGCGCTGTCGACACGCCTCCGTCAGCGTTTCGGCGCTGAGCGTGCACCACCGGTGAGATGCGTGGGGTCAGGGTTTGCCGCGATGACCGACGAAGGCATCCCCACGCACGCCGAGGCCGAGGAGCGGATGCGCGAGCTGATCGCGAACGGTGGGCTCGCCGATCCCGACGAGGTCCGCTACGAGTTCGACCCCGACGAGGTGGTGTTCCTGTGGCGGGAGCCGAAGCTCGCGGTGATCGTCGAGCTCACCGACGGCGACCACGGCGGCACGGCGGAAGACGGGGACGGAGCCGGGGACGCGATCGGCCCGTGGCCGCCGCCGGCCTGAGCGCCTGACCGCCGTGGAGCGGGGACGTGGAACCGGAGCGTGAAGGCGATCAGCCTGCGGCGGGCTGGTGGCAGACCGCCTCGATGTTGTTGCCGTCGGGGTCGAGGACGAAGGCTCCGTAGTAGCCCTGGTGGTATTGCGGCCTCGGCCCGGGCGCGCCGTGATCGCGGCCGCCGGCATCGAGCGCGGCGCGGTGAAATGCGTCGACCGTCGCGTGGTCGGGACTGCGAAGCGCGACGTGGACCGGGGCGCTCGGCTCGTCGCGCT
>CAYZPZ010000085.1:1560-8052 GCA_964480205.1 uncultured Conexibacteraceae bacterium | reverse complement strand
GACGCTCTACGTCGACGGCGCCGCCCGGCTGCTGTCCGAGGAGCACTCGGGCGATGTGCCCCACGCCGACGAGCTGATGCGGGCGCTGGAGCGCCGGGTCAACGTGCTGCGCACGCTGCGCTCGGCCTTGGATGAGAACAAGGTCTTCGCCTGGATCGGCGGCGAGAACCCCCAGCCCGAGCTGCGGTCGGTCAGCGTGGTCGGCGCCAACTACGGGCTCGGCTACCGGAACCTGGGCGCGGTCGGGGTGATCGGCCCGCTGCGGATGGACTACGCGATGGCGATCGCGTCGGTGCGGGAGGCGGCGGGTGAGCTCTCGCGCCTGTTCGAGGCTGTCTACGACGAGTAGCCCCTGAGGGAGGCGGACGGCGATGCCGCGCGACTACTACGAGGTGCTCGGGGTTGGCCGCGACGCCTCCGAGGCCGAAATCAAGAAGGCCTTCCGCACGCTCGCCCGCGAGCTGCATCCCGACGTCAACGCCCACGACCCCGAGGCCGAGGAGAAGTTCAAGCAGGCCGCCGAGGCCTACGAGGTGCTCTCCGACCCCGAGCGCCGGCGCGCCTACGACACCTTCGGCCACGAGGGCCTGCGTGGCGGGGGCTGGCAGCCGCGCACGGCCGGCTTCTCCAGCTTCCAGGACATCTTCGAGACCTTCTTCGGCGGGGACCCCTTCTTCCAGCGCGGCCCGGCGGCCGGCGCTGACGTCGGCGCCGCGATCGAGGTCACCCTGGAGGAGGTGCTGAATGGCACCAGCCGCGAGGTCTCCTTCGAGGTAGTGGACGCCTGCGAGCAATGCCGCGGCAACGGGGCCGAGCCTGGCACCCCGATCCGGACCTGCGAGCGCTGCGAGGGGAGCGGCCAGCTCCGCCAGGTCAGCCGCAGCGTCTTCGGCCAGGTGGTCCGAGCGACGGTCTGCGACCGCTGCGGCGGTGACGGTCGCGTCCCCGAGAACCCATGCGATCGCTGCCAGGGCGCGGGGCGCACCGCCGAGCGCCGCACCTGGGAGGTGGACGTCCCGGCCGGCATCTCCGACGGCCAGCGGATCCGCATCGCCGGCGCCGGCCACGCGGGCGAGAGCGGGGGACGCCAGGGGGACCTCTACGTGGAGGTGGGCATCCGCCCCGACGAGCGCTTCACCCGCCAGGGAACCGAGCTGATCAGCAGGGTGTCGCTGCCGGTGACCACCGCGATGCTGGGAGGGGAGGTGACCGTTCCCATCCTGGAGGGTTCCGAGTCGGTGGAGGTGCCCGCAGGCACCCAGCACGGCGATGTCGCCGTACTCTCCGATCACGGGCTGCCGCCGCTGCGCGGCGGCGGGCGCGGCGACCAACACGTGCTGTTCGAGCTGGTCGTACCGGAGCAGCTCACCGCCGAGCAGCGGGAGCTGGTGGAGCGGCTCGAGCAGGAGCTCTCCGGACGCGAGCGGGCCGGCAGCGAGCGCTCGGAGTGACCGCTTGATCCGCCTCGCGGTCCGCTGCCGGCCCGAGGTCTCCGAGACGGTGCTTGCCAGCCTGCTGGAGCTCGCTCCGAACGGGGTGGAGGAGGAGCGCGGCCCCGGCTGGATCGAGTTCGCCCTCTATGGCGCGCCGGGCGAGGTCCCAGAGCTCGGCGAGCTGCGGGCGGCGGCCGGCGACTCGCAGGTCGAGGTGACCACGACCGCGGTCCCCGATGACTGGGCCGACCGCTGGACCGACTTCCACCGCCCGGTCACGGTCGGCGGCCGAATCCGCGTCCGTCCCTCCTGGTGGGATGCGCAGGACGGTCTGATCGACGTGGTCGTCGATCCCGGCCAGGCGTTCGGGACCGGGGCGCACGCCACCACCCGTCTCTGCCTCGAGCTCCTGCTGGGCTTGGAGGGGGCCGGCCAGGCGCGCGGGCCGTTGGTCGACTGGGGGACCGGCTCGGGCGTGCTCGCAATCACCGGGGCTAAGCTCGGCTTCGACCCGGTGGGCGGCTGCGACCACGAGCGGGCGTCGCTGCAGGCCGCCGCCGAGAACGCCGAGGCGAACGGGGTTCGCCTCGCGCTGGAGCGCGTCGACCTGCGCGCCGCGGCGCCGCCGCTGGCCGCGACCGTGGTGGCCAACCTGACCGCACCGCTCCTGCTGGAGTGCGCCCACCATCTGAGCGAAGGCGTCGAAGGGCCCCGCACACTCGTCTGCTCGGGAATGCTGACCGTGGAGGCCGACCAGGTGACGGGTGCCTTCGAGAACGCGGGGCTCGCGGTCGCCGCGCGTCGCGCCGAGGGAGAGTGGAGCGCGCTGCTGCTGCGGCGCGGGCGGGGCCATGCCCGGGTCTGACCCCAGCCCCGAGCTGCCGATCGCCGTCTTCGACTCCGGGGTCGGCGGCCTCACCGTCCTGCACGAGTGCCTGGTCTCGCTGCCCACCGAGGACTTCGTCTACCTCGGCGACGACGCCCGCTTCCCCTACGGGGCTCGGAGCACCGAGCAGCTGCGAGGGCACGTGGATCAGGTCACCCGCTTTCTGCTCGAGCGCGGGGCGAAGCTGCTGGTGATCGCCTGCAACTCGGCGGCCTCGGCGGGGCTGGAGGCCGCGCGGGAGGTCGCCGGCGAGCGCGGGGTGGAGGTCGTCGGGGTGATCGAACCCGAGGCCGAGATCGCCGCGGCCGTCACCGAGACGGGCCGGGTCGGCGTGCTCGCCACGCCCGCCACCGTCCGCAGCGGCGCCTACGGGCGCGCTCTCGCCCACCACCATCGCAACCTCACCGTCACCGAGGTCGAGGCTCCCGACCTGGCCGCTGTCATCCAGCGGGGCTTTCCCTTCGATCGCAGCGTGGTGGAGATGGTGCGCCGCTACTGCGAGCCGCTCCGGCGAGCCGAGGTCGACACCGTCGTGCTGGGTTGCACCCACTACCCGCTGGTCGGGCCGATGCTGCAGCGCACCCTCGGTCGGGACGTGCGTCTGGTCAGCGCGGGCCACGCGATCGCGGCGACCGCCCAGCGCGTGCTCAGCGACGCGGGGCTCGAGTCGCCCAACAGCGAAGAGGGCGCCTACAGCTTCATCTGCACCGCGGACCCCGATGGCTTCCTGCAGCTCGGCACCCGCTTCCTGCAGATGCCGCTGGACGATGTGGAGCTGGTGGAGCTGCCCGAGCCGCAGTGAGCACTGGCGAGGACCCCTCCGGGGTGAGCATCGATCTGGTCCCCTGGGGACTGCTTCTTATCGTCCTCGCCCTGTACGCGCTCGCGGTCGCCGCGGTGCTGGCCGCGGGCCGCCGCGAGGACGCCCGCGCGATCGCCGGGTTTATCCCCGACTGCCTGATCATGGTCGGACGGCTCGCCCGCGACAGGCGCGTCTCGCGCCCTCGTCGCCTGCTCCTTCTGGCCGTCCTCGCCTACCTCGCCTTCCCGATCGATCTGATTCCCGACTTCCTGCCCGGCGCGGGACAGCTCGACGACGCCGTGCTGCTGGCGCTGGCCCTGCGACTGCTGCTGGGCGGGGCGAGCACCGAGATGCTGCGCCGGGCCTGGCCCGGTCCGGAGGCCTCGCTGCGACTGGTGCTGCGGGCGTCGGGGCACGAGCCGAACGGGCGCGGCTCGCCCGACCGGCCGACTACGCTTTGAGCCGATGGCAACCATCCTCGAACAGGTCCAGTCAGACGTCAAGGATGCGATGCGGGCGAAGGAGCGCGAGCGCGTCGGCGCCCTGCGCATGATCGTCAACGCCCTCCAGGCCGAGGATAAGGAGGGTCAGGGCGACGAGGTCGGGGCGCTGCAGCGCGAGCGCAAGCGGCGCCTGGACGCGGCCGAGGCGCTGCGCGAGGGCGGCCGCGGCGAGCAGGCCGAGGCCGAGGAGGCCGAGGCGAAGCTGATCGAGAACTACCTGCCCGCGCAGCTCTCCGATTCAGAGCTCGAGGAGCTCGTCACCGGCGCGATCGAGGAGGCCGGAGCCACCGAGCCCAAGCAGATGGGCGAGGTGATGAAGGTGCTGATGCCCAAGGTCGGCGGCCGCGCCGACGGCAAGCGGGTCAGCCAGGCGGTGCGCGAGAAGCTTGGCTCGTAGCCAGCTCACCATCGACAACGCGGTGGCGGCCGAGCTCGCCGGCTCCGAGGACGCCGTCCTGCGGGCGCTCGAGGGCCATCTCGACGTCGAGCTCTATCTACGCGGCAACGTCCTCACCCTCGACGGCGACGCGACCGAGCTGCAGACCGCCGAGACGGTGGTCGGCGAGCTGGTCGAGCTGATCGAGCAGGGGCACGAGATCGCTCCCGGCACGATCGAGGCGGTCACCGGCGCGCTCGACAAGCATGAGAGCCCCGCCGAGATTCTCGAGGACGTGATCTGGCAGCACCGCAACACCCGGATCGCGCCCAAGACCGTCAACCAGAAGCACTACGTCGACTCGATCCGCAACCACACGATCACCTTCGGCATCGGCCCCGCCGGCACCGGCAAGACCTTCCTCGCCGTGGCGATGGCCGCCGCGGCGCTCTCCCGGGGCGACGTCAGCCGGGTGATTCTGACCCGCCCGGCCGTCGAGGCCGGCGAGCGTCTCGGCTTCCTCCCCGGGGATCTCCAGGCCAAGGTCGACCCCTACCTGCGGCCGTTGTTCGACGCGCTCTACGACATGCTCGACCCAGAGAAGGTGAACCAGTACTTCGAGCGGGGAACGATCGAGGTAGCCCCGCTCGGGTTCATGCGCGGTAGAAGCCTCAACGACTCGTTCGTGATTCTCGATGAGGCCCAGAACACCAGCCCGGAGCAGATGAAGATGTTCCTCACCAGGCTCGGGTTCGAATCGAAGTTCGTCGTCACCGGCGACATCACCCAGATCGATCTGGAAAAGGGCTCGCGCTCTGGGCTGGTCGAGGTGAGCGGGATCCTCGACCGGGTCCGGGACATCAGCTTCATCCGTTTCGGCGGCGAGGACGTGGTCCGCCACAAGCTGGTGCAGCGGATCGTCGCGGCCTACGGCGAGCACGGCGAGCGGCGCGGCCGCGAGGACGAAGCGGACGGTTGAGCGCCGACCTCTCAGACGTCGAGTCGGAGCTCCGCCAGGCGGTGAAGGCGACCCTGGCCGCGGCCGGGATCGAGGACGGGCACATAGGCCTGGAGCTGGTCGGGGAGGGGAGGATGCGGACGCTCAACTACGCCCACCGTGGGGTCGACGAGGCCACCGACGTGCTCGCCTTCCCGATCGACCAGGAGACCAGCGGCCTGGGGCCGCGCGAGCTCGGCGACGTCTTCATCTGCCCCGAGCACGCCACCGACGTGGTCGAAGCAGCGGTGCACGGCACCCTTCACCTCTGCGGCTACGACCATGAGAGCGATCAGGGGGAGATGGTGGCGCTGCAGGACCGGGTCCTGGCGGAGCTGCGCGGCTCCGGCGACGCGGCTTGAGCGAGCGGGTGACGCGCGCGGGCTTCGTCGGGCTCGCCGGCCGCCCCAACGCCGGCAAGTCGACCCTGGTCAACGCGATCGTCGGCGCCCACGTGGCGATCGTCTCCGAGCGCCCCCAGACCACTCGCCGCGCGATCCGCGGCGTCGCCACAAACGCCGGGGCCGGCTGGCAGCTGGTGATGGTCGACCTGCCCGGTGTGCAGCGCCCCCGCGACGCCCTCACTCAACGCATGCAGCGCCGGGTCCAGCGCGAGATCGCCGACTCCGACGTCGTGATCTTCGTCGTCAACGGGGAGGAGGGGGTGGGGCCCGGCGACCGCTTCATCTCCAAGGCCCTGCTCACCGCCGCCGCCGGCACCCCCGTCCTCTGCGCGGTCAACAAGATCGATCGCCTCAGCAAGGCCGAGACCGCGGCGGCCCTGGTGGCCGCCGCCGGGCTGGCCGGGGTGGACGAGGTCTTCCCGGTCAGCGCCAAGTCCGGAGCCGGCCTGGAGGAGCTGACCGCGCGGCTCGCCGAGCTCGTCCCGGAGGGTCCGCTGATGTACCCGCCCGAGCAGCGCTCCGATCAGCCCAGCGAGGTCCTGCTTGCAGAGCTGATCCGGGAACAGGTCCTGCGCCGCAGCCGCGACGAGCTCCCTCACGCGGTTGAGGTCGACGTCACCGAGGTCGGCGAGCGCGAGGACGGCCTGACCGAGGTCCGCGCCCAGATCTGGGCCGAGGCCGACTCCCAGAAGGGCATCTTGATCGGCGCCGGCGGCGCCAAGATCAAGGAGATCGGCGCCGCCGCTCGCAAAGAGCTCGAGCGTGAGCTCGCCTCCAAGGTTTTCCTCGACCTCAAGGTCCGCGTCCGCCGCCACTGGCGCCGCGACGAGGCCCTGCTCGACCGGTTGGGGATCGACTAGCTCAGGAGGCGCTGTAGTCGCGCTCCGGCTCCTCGCCCTGCGATCTCACGAGTGGGCTGCAATGGCCTTCGCCGTATCCAGGAAGTGGCGGAAGGCCTTGATCTTGCCATCGGGGCCGAACTCGTAGAGGTGGATCTCCTCGTCGTGGACCCGTTTGCCGGTTGCCCTGACGGTGAGCTCGTACTCGACGACCGCCGCGACGAGGCCGTCCCCTGCGAGGAAGGAGTGGGG
>CAYZPZ010000085.1:0-1460 GCA_964480205.1 uncultured Conexibacteraceae bacterium | reverse complement strand
GTCTACGCGCATTTCGGCTCCAAGCAGCAGCTTCAGCTGGAGACGATCGCGGCAGCGGAGGCGATCTTCGCCGAAGAGGTGATGCGCCCGGCGCTCGATGCTCCTGAGGGGTTGGGCCAGCTCGAAGCGCTGTGCGAGTCCTACCTTTCATACATCGAGCGTTGGGTCTTCCCGGGGGGCTGCTTCTTCGCATCGCTCTTGGCGGAGATGGATGCGCGCTCCGGTCCGATCCACGACGGGCTCGTCGCCGGGGAGCGCGCGTTTGTGGAGCGCCTCGAGGACATGGCGCGGACCGCGCAGCGGCGTGGCGAGATCGCCGGCGATTCCGATCCGGGGCAGCTTGCGTTTGAGCTACAGGCTGCGATCGAGCTCGCCAACTACCACTTCGTCCTCTTTCGCGATCACAAGGAGCTCGGGCGGGCACGGATGGCGATCCAGGGGATCTTCCGGAGGGTGCGGAAACCGGCCCCATGACCCCGTCCGCGCATGGGACGCGTGGGTCCCACCCGATCGCAGACGGGCGAATTCGACGGGGCGAAGGCAGGGCGCGCCACGGCGTTGAATCGGCGCCTTCAGGCGCGCGAGCAGGTGATTCGTACACTGACGCCAGAGTGCGACGACAGGAGCAACTCGTCTGATGATGGTCGTCCAGGCCGAGCGAGACGTGGCCAAGGTGCGATTCGACGAGCGCGGGCTCGTCCCGTGCGTGATGCAGGACTCGCGCACGGGGGAGGTCCTGACCCTCGCCTACATGAACGACGAGGCGCTGCGACTGACGCTGGAGAGCCGCGAGATCCACCTCTACAGCCGCTCGCGCGGTGAGATCTGGCACAAGGGCGCGACCTCGGGCAACTTCCAGCGGGTGCAGCAGATCCGCTACGACTGCGACGGCGATGCGCTGGTGGCGCTGGTCGAGCCGGCCGGGCCGGCCTGCCACACCGGCGAGCGCTCCTGCTTCTACCGCGACCTGCAGGGGACGGCCGATCCTGCCGAGGATGCTCCGGCCGTGGACGGCGAGCCGCGACCGACCACCAGCGAGGCACTGGCGGCGCTGGAGCGGACGCTGCTCGACCGCAAGCGCGAGCGTCCCTCCGGCAGCTACACGGTCGAGCTGCTCGACAGCCCGCGCCTGGCCGGCGACAAGGTGAAGGAGGAAGCCGGGGAGGTGGTCAAGGCCGCCGCCTCGGAGTCAGAGGAGCGGGTCGCGGAGGAGGCCGCGGACGTCGTCTATCACCTATCGGTGCTGCTGCTCTCCCGGGGTATCTCGATGGCCGAGGTGCTGAAGATCCTCAACGCGCGGCGGCGCTGATGGCCACCGCGACCGCCTTGTTGCCGGGGCTGGAGCCCGACCTCGATCGCGCCCGCGAGCTGGCCCGCGAGCACAACGTGGTCTCGGTCCGCTGCCGCTTCATCGAGGACACCGAGACCCCGGTCAGCGCTTTCCTCAAGCTGCGCGGCGA
>CAYZPZ010000084.1:0-8098 GCA_964480205.1 uncultured Conexibacteraceae bacterium | reverse complement strand
TTCTTCGGGTTCTCGAGGAACTCCTTGATCTCGTGCAGCTCCTGAACCGCCTCGTTTGCGCCGGCGACGTCGCGGAAGGTGATCTTGGGAGCGTCCACCGACATGCGCTTGGCCTTCGACTTGCCGAAGCTCATAACCCGGGAGCCGCCGCCCTGCATCTGGTTCATCAGGAAGATCCAGAAGGCGAAGAAGAGCAGGAAGGGCAGCACGTAGACCAGCGCCCCGAGGATGCCGCCGCCGCCCTTGCCCTTGATCTCGGTCTTGACGTCGTTGCGCTCCAGCGTGTTGAGCAGCTGGATCTGCGCATCGCCGGAGTCGAGGAAGGCGGTCTCGTACTCGTCGCCATTGGCCTGCTTGACCTCGATCACGTTGTCCTTCGTCTTGAGCGTGACCTCATCGACCTGGCCCGAGTCCACCTGGGCAATGAACTCGTTGTAGGAGGGCTCCTCCGTCTTCGGGTCAGGGCTGATCAGCCGCTGGGCGAAGAACGCCAGCACGACGACGATCAGGATGGGAAAAGCGGCGCTGCGGAAGAAACGTCTCACGGTGAGTCCCTTGCCCGGGATTTGCGCGCATTTGTGCGCGTGCGAGTCTAGGGCGAGGGTACCAGCAGGCTTCAGCCTTCCTGGGGGTTTTCCTGAAGCGCGGCCACGTAGGGCAGGTTGCGGAAACGCTGCCTGTGATCGAGCCCGTATCCGATCGCGAACCGGTTCGGGATCTCGAAGCCGACGTAGCGGATCGGCAGATCCACCCGCCTCCGTTCGGGCTTGGTCAGAAGCGCGCACACCTCCAGGGACTTCGGCCCCCGCGCCTGCAGGCTGCGAAGCAGGTAGTGCAGGGTGAGCCCGGAGTCGATGATGTCCTCGACGATCAATACATCGCGGCCTGAGATCGGCGCGTCCAGGTCCTTGAGGATGCGAACCACCCCGGAGGAATCGGTCGAGGACCCGTAGCTGGAAACGGCCATGAAGTCGAGCTCGCACGGAACATCCAGACCGCGCATCAGATCGGCCAGGAAGGGGACCGCCCCCTTGAGGATCGCCACCAGCAGCGGCTCGCGGTCGCGGTAGTCGCGACTCACCTCGGCGGCGAGCTCGGCCACCCGCCTCTGCAGGTCCTCCTCGGTGACGAGGATCTCGCCGATCGGCTCGTCGCCGTTCACCGCTGGGAGTCTAAGGACGGCGCCGGTGAGCGCGCGTCAGCCGGTGGCCCGCCGCTTCGCCATCAGCACGGTGGCCCGCTCCGCGCCAGGGGGTGCGGCGAGCTCCTCGGAGACGGCCACGCCCGCGATCCAGGCGATCTTTCCCTCGGAGGTGACAACCGGGAGGGTGCGGCGCAGCGAGCGGGGCACCTTTCGGTCGGTGAACAGGTCCTGCAGGGACTTCGTCCCGCGCATGCCCAGAGGACGGATCCGATCGCCCTGGCGCCAGGAGCGGACCTCGAGCGTCCCGGACAGGGCCCCGGGGTCGAGGTAGGCGGCATCGGGGCCGTCCGCCTCGAACCCTCCCTCGCGGAGCTCGGCGCGGACCTCCCAGCCTCCGAAATGGCAGCGGCCCGGCACCGGAAGCGTCGCCGCGGGGGGCGGCTCAGCCTCGGACCCGGTGGTGAAGCGGACGTGGCCGTGCTCGATCCGGGCCTCTACTCCGCCACTGAGCTCGACCACGCCGCCCTCGGGCTCGGCGGCCAGCCGCAGGATCTCGCCGGCGCGCTCGGAGCCGAGCGGAACCGGCCGACCGGCCGCCCGCTCGGCCAGTGCGCGCAGCGCCAGCCGGCGCAGCGGCGCCTCGAGCCGCTCCAGGTCGGTCGCGGCGATCGCCCCGGCCGCGTCCGCGCCGGCCCGCTCCAGCGCCTGCTCGGCGAGCCGCTCCAGGAGCTCCGCCTCCTCGGCGAGCTCGGCGTGGGTCCGGCCCACCGTCGCCTCCAGGGCGGGGCCGATCTCCCTCAGCACCGGCAGCACCTCGTTGCGGATGCGGTTGCGCGCGTAGTCCGGCTCCAGGTTGCTGGGATCGTCCCGGTAGGGAAGCTCGGCCTGGCGCGCCAGCGACCGGACCCGATCGCGATCGAGGCCCAGTAGGGGGCGAACGACCGACCCGGCGCGCCCCCGCATCCCGAGCAGCGCGCGGCTGCCCGGCGAGGTCGCCAGTCTGTAGATCAGGGTCTCCACCAGGTCCGTGCGGGAATGGCCCGTGGCGATCCACTCCAGGTCGCGCTGCCGGAGCAGGCGATGCGCCGCGGCGTAGCGTGCCTCGCGCGCCCGCGCCTGCAGGTTGCCGCGATCGGGCTCCAGCGCCGCGCGCTCGACGACGAGCTCGATGCCGAGCTTGGCGCAGAGCTTCTCGCACACCGCCTGGTCGCGATCGGAGTCCGACCTCAAGCCGTAGTTGAGGTGCAGCGCGACGACGCGCTCGGCTCCGCAGTGGCCGACCAGACCCGCCGCCAGGGCGGCCGAGTCGGCCCCGCCCGAGCAGAGCGCCACACCGGCGCTGCCCGGCTGCACCAGCCGGCTGCCGGCAACGACCTCAGTGAGCGACCTGCGTGCCGCCCCGCCCATGCGACCGATTCTAGGCGGGGCGGCGGCCCGCCGCTCCGCGTCAAGAAATGAAGCGAGCTGAGCTCCGGCGGCCGCGGCAGCGCTCAGGACCGCGCCGCCGTCCTGGCCACGTAGAGGTCGATCGGCTGCGGGAAGCCCTTCAGCGTCACCTCGCCGATCTCGTCGAAGTTGAGGTACTCGGAGTCCCGCACCGCGTCCATCACCGACCCGGTGACCAGGACCTCCCCACCCAGGGCCCGGGTCACCACGCGATGGGCGAGGTTGACGTCGCCTCCGAAGTAGTCGCCGTCGCGGAAGACCGCGTCCCCGTGGTGGATCCCGACCCGGGGTTGGGGGCGCTCCTGGAACAGGTACAGGAAGCCGATGGCCCATTCGGTCAGGGTGGCGGCGTCCGGGGAGACAACCATCACCTCGTCGCCGATCGTCTTCACGATCGTCGCCTCGGCCGGCAGTGTCGCCTCGACGGTGTCGACGAAGCGCTCGACCAGGTCGAGGGCCTCCTCGTCACCCTCCTCCTCGGTGTAGCGGGTGAACCCGGTGAGGTCGACGAAGCAGAAGGCCATGGAGACGCGGGCCAGGCCGCGGCCGGCGCTCCCCACGTCGGCCTCCATGTGGCCGACCACGTCCTGCTCGATGTAGAAGCGCAGGTAACGGTTGTGCATGTAGTCCATCAGCGGCGCCGTCACCGGCAATACGTCAGCAGCCAGGTCGCCCATCTCTTCGGCGATCTCCAGGGGCGGCACCCCGTCGGCGATCAGCGGCTCGTGGACGTAGAGGTGGAAGAGGCGGACCTCGGCGTCGGCGATCTTGCGGATCGACTGGGCGTAGACCCGGACCAGCTGCAGGAAGGCGATCAGCGGGAACCCGGTCGCCAGCACCCTGGCGCAGTGCCGCATCGCGCCGAGATCCTCCTCGTTGAGCCGTCCCTCCCTTCCCACCGGCGTTCCCAGCAGGGTCATCAGCCGCTCGATCAGCTCGGGCTCCAGCCTGGTCTCCTCCGCGACCTGCTCGGTGCTGTAGTGACCCTCGGGGACCTCGAACAGGTCCTCGGCGTAGCCGAATGCCAGGCGCCCCCGCTTGGCGGCGTCCTTGACCGCGTCGAGCGAATAGCCTCGCTCGCGCATCCGAGCGATCACCCGCGCTTGCGCCGCCGAGGCGCGGGTCCACCGGCCGTCGATGACCGGAACCATCTGCTCGGCGGCCCAGCGCTTCAGGGTCGAACCCGACACCCCGGAGATCCGGCTTGCCTCCGCCAGGGAGATCCGCTGGGAGTCGCGGTCGGTCATCGAGGTTCCCCCGCCGGACAGAGCGACGGGGCCCGTGGACCCCGTCGCGTGCGGGCGGTCGGCCCGCGGCGTTGGCCAGCGGCGCCGTGACGCCTTGCGGGTCCGGTGCCCGCGTCCCAGTCGCCAGGAGACGGCGGGCGAGCGGGCCCACTTGTGGCCCAAACCTTTTCCGGTCCAGCTGAGATTACGCCCCCGGGCCTCACCAAGTCAATCCCCTGCCCGCGGTCAATCGACGGCGAGGTGCGGGTACTGGCGGGCCACGACCTCTCGGTAGCAGGAGAACAGGGGCTTCGCCAGGCCGAAGAAGCTGAGCGCCGCGGCGGCGTCCCCGACCGTGGCCCGCAGCCTGCCGCGCACGATCGAGATCGCCGGGTTCTCCCTGCCCTGCAGAAAGCGGTTGGCGAATCCAGAGTCCATCCTCAGCTCGAGCTTGGCGCCGGAGGGGCGCTTGCGGGCGAAGTCCCAGCGCAGCGCGCCGCCGCGGTCGGCGGCGGAGATGTTGACGACGAGCCTGAGATCGGGGAATTCGAGTCGCATCGGCACCGCCGCCGCGCGCAGCCGCGGGCCGGCATCCGGATCGCCGTCGATTTCCCGCAGGACCGCGTCGAGCACCTCCTTGAGCTCCTTCGCGGAGCGGAACGCTACGGCGGTGGACACTAACTCTCCACCTGAGGCTAAGACTTGCTCCGAAGCTTGGACTCGAGCTTCGCCAATCGCTCGCTGATCGAGCGCAGTTCCTCTTCCATCCTGGCGACCACGTCGGCGCCGGCTTCCTGGCCGCGACGTCTGAGCTCGCCGCTCGCGTCCTGGCCCCGCCGCTTCAGCTCGGCCCCGGCGTCCTGGCTGCGCCGCCGCAGCTCCCAACCGGCGTCCCGGCCGCGCTTGGCCACCTCGTCGAGCAGCTCTTCGGCGCGTTCACGGGTCTGGCCGGCCGAGCCGGCGCTGGCGGCAAAGGTGTTCTCGATCGCGCTGCGCAGCGCCTCGGAGATGCCGCTCTGCTCGTCTGGAGGCGGCGGGGTCACGCAGCCGAAGCGTACCGTTCGCGGCCGTGGCGATCCACCTGCGCCCCAGCTCCCCGCTCGCTCCCGACGCCCTGCTGCCGGGTGACCCCGCCCGCGCGATGCTGCTCGCCCAGCTTCTGCTGGTGAAACCCAAGATGCACAACCTCCACCGCGGCCTCTGGGGATACTCGGGCGCGACCCCTGCCGGCGTGCCGCTCAGCATCCAGTCGACCGGGATGGGCGCGCCCAGCGCGGCGATCGTGCTGCATGAGCTCGCCGAGCTGGGCGTGCGCCGGGCGATTCGGGTCGGCACCTGCGGGGCCCTGGACGAGAAGCTCGGCCTGGGCGAGCTGCTGCGCGCCACCTCGGCGCTGGCCGAGGACGGTGTCAGCCGCAGCCTGGGCGCGGACCCGATGGTCGGCGCTGATCCAGCCCTGCTCGAGCGGCTGCGCGCGGCGGGCGATTCAGAAGCCGCGCTGGTCGCGACCACCGATCTCTTCTATGGCGACTCCGGCGCTCCGCGCCGACGTTGGCGCCGGGCGGGCGCGCGAGCGGTCGAGATGGAGACCGCGGCCCTGTTCGCCCTCGGCCCGCGCCTGGGCGTGGCGATCGGCTCCCTGTTGGTGGTCAGCGACCTGCTCGGCGGATCGGGCCGCCGCAGGATCTCCGATCAGGCGTTGAAGGATGCCGCCGAGCGCATGGGCCGGGTGGCGGCCGCGGCGCTCGCGGCCTGATCCGCCTCAGCGCCCGCCCTGGCCGCGCTTCAGCTCGGTCACCTCGCGCTCGAGGCGGTCGAGGGCGTCCTCGAGGCTCTCCAGGCGCTCGGAGACGCCGCGCAGGCGGCGTCCCAGCCTGTCGAGCTCCGCAGCCGTGGGCACGCCCACGTTGCGCATCGCGCTGGCGCTCGCCTGGGAGGCGCGCTCCCGCGCCTCCACGGCAACCTGAAGTGCCTGGTTCAGCCATGGGTTGTCCAGCACAAGCTGTGCAAGCTCGCCCAGCGCCCCCTCGCCGCGCGCAGACAGGCGCTCCCTGATCCCTTCGCCGCCGCTCTCATCCATAAGCTTGTGCCCACGTTAACCGCATTGCGATGCGTCGGTTCCCCGTTGCAAAGCCGGATGCGAGTGAGTAGCGTTCCCCCAGCCTGCGGGCCTGCGGGCGGGGCAGTCATATGACTAGAAAGCTTCTACTAACGATCTCGCTGGGAGCCGCGCTGGCGGTGATCGCGACGGCCACAGCGACCTCGGTCACGGTCGGCGACCTCGAGGTCCAGGTCCCCGAAACCGAGCTGCTGCCGCAGTGCTCAGACCTCATCGATAACGACGGCGACGGCCGAATCGACTCCGCCGACCCCGACTGCAGCGGCCCGCTCGACACCAGCGAGGCTGGCAGCGCCGGCGGCGGCGGCGATACAGGGGGCGGCGGGCAGACGGGCGGGTCGGGGGGGACCACCCAGCCTGCTCCCGACAGCGGGCCGGCTCAGGGCGGGGGCAAGAAGAAGGCGAAGAAAGGCCCGACGGGCGGCGTCTTCGGCCAGAAGGCTCCCAAGGGCGGCAAGGGGGCCGGCAAGGACGAGCGCAAGAAGATGACCGAGCCGCCGCTGCGCAACCCGGACGGCAGTCCGGCCCAGAACAACCCCGGCCTGACCATCGCCCAGTTCGGCGCGGCCCCGATCGGCGTTCCCAACTTCATCATCGACCAGTTCGAGATCCCGCCCTTCCTGCTGCCGATCTACCACGCCTGCGGCACCGAGTACGGAATCCCATGGCAGGTGCTGGCCTCGATCAATCGGATCGAGACCGCCTTCGGGACCAACCTCAACGTCTCCTCCGCCGGAGCGATGGGCTGGATGCAGTTCATCCCCTCCTCCTGGAAGGCCTACGGGGTCGACGCCAACGAGGACGGGCGCAAGGATCCATACAACCCCGTCGACGCGATCTGCGCCGCGGCCCGCTACCTGAAGGCCGCCGACGGGCAGAACGACCTGCGTCGCGCGATCTTCGCCTACAACCACGCCGACTGGTATGTCGACGAGGTCCTCTTCTACGCCAACCAGTACGCGAAGCTCCCTGACGATCTGGTCGGTTCGCTGACCGGTCTCACCGAGGGCGCCCATTTCCCGGTGGCCGCGGACGCACGCTACGCCGACGACATCTCCGAGCGGGAGGCGCTGAAGCGCTCGCGAACCAACCGAACCCACCCCGGCAACGCCGCGGACATCATCTCCAACTCCCCGACTCGCCGAGGCATCAACATCTACTCGAGCCTTAACGCTCCGGTGATCGCGGTCAACGACGGCGTCATCCAGAAGATCGGGGAGAACAAGAAGCTCGGCAAGTACATCGTGCTGATGGACGCCTACGGCAACCGCTACACCTATGCCCAGCTGGGCGAGATCTCCGACGTCCACCCTGTGCCCAAGGAGAAGGCGCTCACCGCCGAGGACTTCAGGCTGGTGACCGGCGAGGGCAAGCGCGGCGAGGACGACCCGGCCCCCGACGACGCCGCAACCGCCGGCGAGAACAAGGACGCGGCGCCGAAGGAGATCGCCAAGCCGGCGGCGCCGGTCAACACCGAGGAGCTGCGGGCCCGGCTGTTCGCACTGCCCGAGCGGCCCTCCAACCTGGACCGCGCCAGCGTCTCCGGTCAGCTCGACTCGCTGCTCGGTCGCAAGGTCCCAGCCTACGAGACCTTCAAGAGCTACTTCTCCGGCGTCTTCAAGTTCGACCGCTCCACGATGGATCTGCGCGAGCTGAAGGTCGGATCCAAGGTCGTCGGGGGCACCGTGCTGGGACGGATCGGCAAGTCCCAGGGCGCGCCCCACGTCCACTTCGCGATCCGGCCGGCCGGCCGCGGCTCGCCGAAGATCGACCCCAAGCCCATCCTCGACGGCTGGAAGCTGTTGGAGACCACCGCGATCTACCGCGCCGCGGGCAAGGACCCCTTCGGCGGCTCGGACGCCACCATCGGCCAGGTGCTGTTGATGAGCAAGGAGGTGCTCGCTCAGCGGGTGCTCGCCGATCCCCGCCTGGAGATCTACTCCTGCGGGCGCACCGACATCGAGTCCGGCCAGATCGACCGCCGCACGCTGGCGTCGCTGGAGTACCTGGCCGAGCGCGGCTACCGGCTGACGGTCACCTCGCTCAAGTGCGGCCACAGCTTCTACACGACCTCGGGCAATGTCTCGGCGCACTCTTCGGGCAACGCGGTCGACATCGCCCAGATCAACGGCCTGCCGGTGCTCGGCAACCAGGGCAAGGGCT
>CAYZPZ010000083.1:0-8101 GCA_964480205.1 uncultured Conexibacteraceae bacterium | reverse complement strand
AGCCCGCCAGCGCTCGCTCCAGGTCCGCGACCAGGTCCTCGGCGGCCTCGATCCCGCAGGAAAGCCGGACCAGATCCGCCGGCACCGCGGCCTCGGAGTCCTCGACCGACTGGTGGGTCATCGCCTGCGGCACCTCGATCAACGACTCCACCCCGCCCAGCGACTCGGCCAGCGCGAACAGCTCGGTGCGGGTGGCGATCGCCGCCGCCTGGGGATGGCGAAAGCAGACCATGCCGCCGAAGCCGGGCCAGCGCACCTCGTCCGTGCCCGGAGCGGACTCCAGGAACTCGCTCACCGCCCGGCCGTTCTCGGTATGACGGGCGACCCGCAACGCCAGGGTGCGCAGGCCACGGTGCACCAGGAAGCAGTCCAGCGGGCCCGGCACCGCCCCCACCGAGTTCTGCACGAAGCGGATCCGCTCGTGCAGGTGCGCCTCCCGCGCGATCGCGGCGCCGCCCACCACGTCGGAGTGCCCGCCCAGGTACTTGGTGGTCGAGTGCACCACCGCCGTCGCCCCGGACTCGAGCGGGCGCTGGACGATCGGGGTGGCGAAGGTGTTGTCGACGACCACCGGCACCTTCCCCGCGAGCTCGACCACCGCCTCGATATCGACCACGTTGAGCAGGGGGTTGGTCGGGGTCTCCACCCAGACCAACGCCGTGTCATCGCGCAGGGCCGCGCTCACGGCACCGGCGTCGCGCTGATCGACAAGGTCATACGAGAGCCCGAACCGCGCAAGCACCTTGTCCACCAGCCGGTATGTGCCGCCGTAGAGGTCGCGGGGCAGGATCAGGTGATCGCCCGCCTCGCAGAGCGCCGTGATCACGGCGTGGGTCGCGGCCATGCCGCTGGCGAAGGCGGAGGCAAGCCCGCCCTCGAGCTCGCCCAAGGCCCGCTCCAGCGCCGCGCGCGTGGGGTTGGCGGAGCGCGCGTAGTCGAATTGCTCGGCGAACTCGCCCGGCGCCGGCTGGCGGAAGGTGGAGGTCTGATGGATCGGCGGGATCACCGAGCCATAGCTGGGATCGGGATCGAGTCCCGCGTGCACTGCCTTCGTGTCAAGCCGGCGCTCGCGCTTGGTGCGAGGGCGCGCGCCAGCGCGACCCGTTTCATGCTTCTCGTCCGGACTCACCGGTTGAGGACCTCGATCAGATCGAGCGGGGTGAGGATCCCCAGGGGGCGCCCGCCCCGCATCACCACCACCGCCGGGCGACCCTGCTCGAGCAGCCTGATCGCATCCTCGGCGGGATCGTCGGGAGCGAGCTCGGGCAGCGGCGGTTCGAGCACCTCGGTCACCTCCTGCTTGAGGATGCCGGGATGCTCGGCCGACGCCCAGAGCAACCCGCGCTCGCTGACCGCACCGACGAAGACGTTCTCGTCCTCGGCGGAGACGACGGGGACCTGGGAGACGCCGTGCTGGCGCATCAGCTCCAGGGCCCGCCCCACCTCGTCGTGGCTGGAGACCGTCAGCAGCGAGTCATCGGCGCCCTTGGCATCGAGCAGGTCGCCCGCGCTGCGGCCTCCCCCCGCCAGGTAGCCGTGCTCTCGCATCCAATGGTCGTTGAAGATCTTCGACAGATACGGGCGGCCGCCGTCCGGCAACAGGGTCACCACCAGCGCCTCGGGGTCGTCGAGCTCCCGCGCCACCTGCAGCGCGGCGTGCAGCGCGGTCCCGGATGAGCCTCCCGCGAACAGCCCCTCCCGAGCGACCAGCCTGCGCGCGGCCAGGAACGAGTCGCGGTCGCTGACTCGGATGTAGCGGTCGATCACCTGCTTGTGCAGGGCCTCGGGCCAGAAGTCCTCGCCGATCCCCTCCACCCGGTAGGGATGCACCGGCCCACCCGAGTAAAGCGAGCCCTCCGGGTCGGCGCCGATCACCTCGACCTCGGGCCTCTGCTCCTTCAGGTAGCGGCCGGCGCCGCTGATCGTGCCGCCGGTCCCCACCCCGACCACGAAGTGGGTGATCAGCCCGGCGGTCTGCCGCCAGATCTCCGGCCCAGTGGAGCGGTAGTGGGCCTCGGGGTTGGCCTGGTTGAAGTACTGGTTGGGCTGGAAGGCGCCGTCGATCTCCTCGGTGAGGCGGTCGGCGACCCGGTAGTAGGACTGGGGCGATTCCGGCGGCACCTCGGTGGGGCAGACCACCACCTCGGCTCCGTGGGCGCGCAGGGTGTCGATCT
This sequence comes from uncultured Conexibacteraceae bacterium, assembly GCA_964480205.1. Lineage (GTDB taxonomy): Bacteria > Actinomycetota > Thermoleophilia > Solirubrobacterales > 70-9 > CAYZPZ01. The sequence continues at coordinate 5,927 of CAYZPZ010000083.1, read as the reverse complement.
TCTCGCGGCTCATCTTGTCGGGCATCACCGCGATCACCCTGTAGCCGCGCAGCACCGCCACCATCGCCAGGCCCAGGCCGGTGTTGCCAGAGGTCGGCTCGACCAGGGTCCCGCCGGGCTTCAGGGCGCCCGCGCGCTCGGCGGCGTCGATCATCGCCACAGCCGGGCGGTCCTTGACCGAGCCGCCGGGGTTGACGAACTCGACCTTCGCGACCAGCGGCGTCCGCAGGCCCGGCTCAAGCCGGGATAGGCGCACCAGCGGCGTCTCGCCGATCAGGGAGAGCGCCGAATCGACTACCTCGGTCTTGTCGAGCCCGGGGCGCGCCCTCGTGGCCACTCTTCCAGCTTACTCCGGCCATCACCGTGGCCGGGCTAGCAGCGGGCGGAGAAGCTCCAAGGCCCCTCGCTGACCACCGGCTCGCTCGCGCGCCCTGCCTCGCCAGAAGTGCCGGGAACCTCGTAGCGGAGCACGGAACCCCACTCCGGTCGCGGGGCGGGCCGCACCTCGATCTCGGCGGGATCGAGATCCTGCACCAGCGCCAGCACTGCAGAGCCCGCCAGAGCGATGATCGGGCCGCTGGCGCCCGGTTGCCCGCACTCGGACAGCACCGACCCGACCTCCGGCTCGGCGACGAGGCTCTGAAGCTGCTCCATCGTCTCCTGCCCCGCACGCCTGGCGTCCAAATCCTGGCTGATGTCGGAGACATCGCCGGGCAGCCCGATCGCGACGGCGATCAGCGCCACGCCCACCGGGAGCCGGGCGGCGACGGGTATCCCCCGGCTGAGGCCGACGCTTGCAGCGACCGTGGCCAGCAGCACCGCCGGCAGGACCAGGAACCGGTTCGAGTAGGGCAGCCCCAGGGCGAGGATCACGACCACCAGCAGGTAGAGCAGCGCCGTGGCCGCCATCAGGCGCGCTCCCCTGATGCCCGCGGTCCCGCCCGGGAGGTCACGCCAGGGCCAGAAGGCCGCGGCCGAGGCGATCAGTGTGGCCAGCAAGGCGGGCCAGCCGAGCAGGTCGGGTAGCCCGTCGAGCACCGGGAACAGCTCCCTGCCGCCGAGCACAACGCCGGGCTCGCCTCCTCCCCCCATGTATCCGGCTGCGGCGAACTCCTCGCCGAGGTCCGTGCGGGCCTCGTGGAAGGTGCCCAGGGGATCGCCGGTGAGGGCGAGGTCCATCGCCACCCAGAGGACCGGGGCGGAAACGGCCAGCGCCGCCACGGGCCAGGGGCGGTCACCGCGCTCACGCCTCAGCAACCACGCCCCGTACAGGGCCGAGAGCACCCACGGCTCGGGACGCAGCAGACCGGCCACCGCCAGCAGGGCGAGGGCGCGATAGCGATTGCGGAACGGATCCTCCAGGACCACGACGCCCGCCAGCAGCACCAGCGCGGTGACCGGGATGTCGATGGTCGAGGCCATCGCGAAGGTCACGATCTCCGGGCGCGTCAGCACCAGCGCCACGGCGAGGGTGCCGGCGAAGACGCCGGCGAGCCGCCGCCCGAGCCGGAAGGCGGCGTAGGCGAGGCCGGCGAGCGAGAGCAGCGCGAAGGTCCGGTAAGCGTCGATCGACCCCTCGCCCCCTAGCGGCGAGAACAGCGCACCGAGGGCGACCGGCAGCGGATGCTGCACGGGTGTCATGGGGGCATCGAGGTCGGGAGTCTCCCACCGGGCAAGCTCGGCCCCCCAGGCCATGTTGAAGAACGCGTCGGTGGTGAGGTTGACCGAGGGAGCCGCGACTACCAGAAAGAGAGCGGTCCCGACGGCGGCGAGGGCCGGAGCCGCCCGCTCAACCCACGGCCTCAAGGCCCTCGAGCTCCGATTCGACCTGCTCGTGGCGCTCGAGGTACTCGCCGCGGGTGTTGACGGACCAGACATCACGGGAGTCGCCGTCGAGGACGTTCATCGTCGCCAGCACCGCTGTCCACATCGAGTGGTCCTGGTTGTTGTAGCGGTGCAGCCCGTTGCGCCCGCAGGTCTGCAGGTTGGAGAAGTGCTCCAGGTAGCCGCGCACCTCGGCCACGGCCTCGCGGTAGTCAGAGTCGTAGATCGGATAAGCCCGGGGAACATTGACCTTGACCCCGTTTCGCACCCGGGACCGGTCAATCAAGCCGATCGCGCTCAGCTCCGAGGCCGCCAGCTCGACCGCCTGGGTGTCGGGCATCCGCCAAATCTCGTCCTCGTCGGAGCAGAAGTATTCGACGCCGAGACAGGAGGTGCCCGGCCGCACCATGCCCTCGCTCCAGGCCCCGAAGTTCTGCACGCGCCCGGCCAGGGTGGCGGGGTCATGCAGATAGACCCAGTTGTCCGGGAAAAGCATGCCCCCCTCAAGCATCAGCGCCACCAGGCAGAGGTTGCGATAACGCAGCCGGGCGGCCGCCGCCCGCACGTGGGGCGGAGGGGGTGGGTCCAAGGCCTCAATCAGCTCCGGGAGCGCCATGGTGGAGACGACAGCGTCCACCTCGTACTCCTCGCGGGACCCCTCGTTCTCCACCACGATGCCCGTCGCGCGGCCGCTGTCGTGCCTGATCCCGACGCAGCGGCGCTGCATGCGGACCTCGATTCCGCGCGACTCAACCCGTCCGCGAAACGCCTCCCACATCTGGCCGGGGCCGAGGCGCGGGTAGTGGAACTCCTCGATCACGGTCGGGGCGCGCCGCCGGCTGAGCCGGAGCATCCCCAGCAGGGCCTTCAACAGGCTGAAATCCTGAATCCGCTGGGCGGCCCATTCGGCCTGGATCTCCTCGCCGGAGACCCCCCATACCTTGTGCGTGTAGGTGCGGAAGAAGTTGTCGTAGATGCGCCGGCCGAAGCGCGAGACCACCCAGTCCTCGAAGGTCCGCGGCTCCTCGCCGCGAGAGCGAAGACGGGAGCCCAGGTAGGAGAGAGCGCAACGCGTGGACTCCCACAGGCCCAGGCCCCGAAACACGTCCTCGGCCCGAAGCGGATAGTTGAAGAAGTGGTCGCGGTAGTAGATCCGCGACATGCGCTTGCGCAGGAGGAACTCGTCGCCGAGGGCATCGCGCCAGAGCCTGTGAATGGGGGCCATCTTCGTGTAGAAGCGGTGGCCCCCGAGGTCGAATCGGTAGCCGTCGAACTCGACGGTCTTGGCGATTCCGCCCACCGTTCCCTCCGCCTCGAGCACCGTCCCGGGGCGCCCCATCCTGGACAGGGTGTGGGCGGCGGTGAGCCCCGCCGGGCCTGCCCCCAGGACCGCCACTCCCAAGTTCCGCTCCGCCTCCGCCGTCAAGACGCCGATGCTAGCGAGAGCGCGCGGGCGGGCGGACCCGGGTCGGCCCCGCGCGGACGCGCGGCCTGACTCAGGACTTCTCGGACTCCTCGCCGTCGCCGGCGCTCTTGCCGGCACCCTCGGCCGGAGTTTCGATCTCGGAGGCGAGCTCCTCGAGCTCCTCGGCGAAGGAGGGGCCGAAGCCCTCGAGCTGGGAGCTCTCGCCGTCGCCGGCCAGCTCCAGGTCGGCCTGCAGCTCCTCCTCGGAGAGCAGGTCCTCGGCGGGCGGCTGGGCGGGCTCGACCGGTTCGACCTGCAGCGAGCGGTAGCGCTTGAGCCCGGTCGCGGCGGGGATCAGCTTGCCGATGATCACGTTCTCCTTCAGGCCCATCAGCCGGTCGCGCTTGCCCTCCAGGGCGGCGTCGGTGAGCACCTTGGTCGTCTCCTGGAAGGAGGCAGCCGAGAGGAAGGACTCGGTCGCCAGCGAGGCCTTGGTGATCCCCAGGATGACCTCCTGGGCCTTGGCGGGGGTCTTGGTCTTCTTGCCCTTGACCTTCTCGTTGTGAGCGTTGAAGACGATCCGGTCCTCGAGCTGGCCGGGCAGCAACTCGGTCGAGCCCTTCGACTCCACCCGCACCTTCTTCAGCATCTGGCGCACGATCAGCTCGATGTGCTTGTCGTTGATGTCGACGCCCTGCGAGCGGTAGACCTGCTGGACCTCCTTGACGATGTAGACCTCGGTCTCGGTACGCCCGCGGATCTCCAGCAGCTCGGCCGGATACAGCGAGCCCTCGTTGAGCTGGGTGCCCGGCTCGACCCTGCCCTTGTCGACGTAGATGTGGGTGCGCGGCGGGAAGGAGTAGGCGTGCTCCTCGCCCTTGTCGTCGGTGATCGTCAGCTTGATCGCCTTCTCGGTCTCCTCGGTCGAGACCTTCCCGGAGACCTCCGCCATCTTCGCCAGGCCCTTCGGCTTGCGCGCCTCGAACAGCTCGACCACGCGGGGCAGGCCCTGGGTGATGTCCTGGCCGGCGACGCCGCCGGTGTGGAAGGTGCGCATGGTCAGCTGTGTGCCCGGCTCGCCGATCGACTGGGCGGCGATGATCCCCACCGCGTCGCCGATCTCCACCGGCGCACCGGTCGCGGGCATCTCGCCGTAGCAGTTGCGGCAGATCCCGGACTCGGCCTCGCACTTGAGCACCGAGCGGATGGGGACGGTGGCGTCCTCGTCGTCGGCGAAGGCTTCGGCGATCTCGTTGACCTCATCCCAGTCGATCTGCTGGTTGCGCTTGAGCAGCTCGCGCCCTCGCTTGGTGGTGAACTTCTTCGCCGCCATGCGGCCCACCAGGTTCGGGTTGATGCGGCCGTCCTCGCGCCGCAGCGGCATCTCGATGTGGTCCTTGGTCTTGCAGTCCTCGATACGGACGATCACGTCCTGGGCCACGTCGACCAGTCGCCGCGTCAGGTAGCCGGAGTCGGCGGTGCGCAGCGCGGTGTCCGCCAAGCCCTTGCGGGCGCCGTGCGTGGAGATGAAGTACTCGAGCACGGTCAGGCCCTCGATGAAGTTCGCCTTGATCGGCCGCTCGATGATCTCGCCCTTCGGGTTGGCCATCAGGCCTCGCATCCCGGCCAGCTGTCGGATCTGCTTGAACGATCCGCGGGCGCCGGAGTTGGCCATCATGAAGATCGGGTTGAGCTCGTCGAGGTTGGCCTCCATCGCCTGGCCGACCTCCTCGGTGGCCTGATCCCACTGCGAGGTGACCGCCTCCTTGCGCTCCTCGGCGGTGATGTAGCCCTCGTCGTACTGATCCATGATCTTCAGCGTCTCGCCCTCGTACTTCTCGAGGATCTCCTCCTTGTCCGTGGGCGGGATCACGTCGTTCTTGGAGATCGTGATCCCCGCCTGGGTGGCGAAGTGGAAGCCCAGCTCCTTGAAGGAGTCGAGCACCAGCGAAATCGCCGGCGCACCGTAGGTCTCGACCAGATTGGTGACCATCTCGTTGACGTCGCGCTTCTTCAGCGAGTGGTTGACGAACTCGTAGCGCTCGGGGTCGTACTCCTCCTCCAGCGCCTCGGCGATCGCGCGCTCCACCCGGTCGTTGAAGATGATCCGCCCGACCGTGGTCAGGAAGTGCTCGTGGCCAGGCCGGCGGTACTCGGCGTAGGTGTGCAGCTCCACGATCCCGTTCTCGTAGGCCAGCTCCGCCTCCTGCGCGGAGCGGAACACGTGCGGCTGCTCGCCGTCGGCCTGGTCCCACTTGCCCTGCTTCAGCTTCTCGTCGAGCCCGGCCAGCTCCTCGCGGGAACGGCCGTAGGTGAGGTAGTAGAGCCCCAGCACCATGTCCTGGGTGGGGGTGGCCAGGGGCGCGCCGTGGGCCGGCGAGAGGATGTTGTTGGAGGACAGCATCAGGATGCGCGCCTCGGCCTGGGCCTCCGCCGAGAGCGGCAGGTGCACCGCCATCTGGTCGCCGTCGAAGTCGGCGTTGAAGGCGTGGCAGACCAGCGGGTGGATCTGGATCGCCTTGCCCTCGACCAGCACGGGCTCGAAGGCCTGGATGCCGAGGCGATGCAGCGTCGGCGCGCGGTTGAGCAGCACGGGGTGCTCCTGGATGACCTCCTCGAGCACGTCCCAGACCTCGGGGATCATCGAGTCCACCATCTTCTTGGCGGCCTTGATGTTCTGGACCTGCTTGCGCTCGAC
>CAYZPZ010000082.1:6858-8112 GCA_964480205.1 uncultured Conexibacteraceae bacterium | reverse complement strand
GGAGCGCCGCGAGCAGCTGCTCGACGCGACCCTGAAGCTGATCGCCGATCGCGGCTACGAGCACGTCTCGATGGAGGGAATCGCACGCGCCGCCGGGGTGACCAAGCCCGTGGTCTACGACCTCTTCGGCTCGCTCGCCGACCTGCTCGAGGCGCTGCTGGAGCGAGAGCAGGAGCGGGCGCTGCTGCAGCTCGCCGAGCTCACCCCGCAGCCCAGCCCCGACGCCGATCCGATCGAGGTGCTGACCGACGGGCTCAACGCGTTCCTGCGCGCGGTCGAGGCGCGCCCCGAGGCCTGGAGCCTGATCCTCACCCCGACCGAGGCGATGCCGGGGATCGTCCGCGAGCGGGTCGAGCGCGAGCGCAACCGGATCGCCGACCAGCTCGAGTCGGTGGTGCGCTGGGGCGTGGAGCGCCTCACCGTCCCGATCGAGGACCTGGAGCTGCTGGTGGAGACGATCATCCTGCTGGCCGAGCAGGGCGCTCGACTGCACATGGTCGACCCCGAGCGCTACTCGGCCGAGCGGGTCACCGCCTTCGCCGCCAGCCTGCTGAAGAGCGTGCGGCGGTAGTCAAACGACCTGGTCGTGGAGCAGGGCGCGTTCCCGGCGCCATCGGGCCGCGCGATCGTGCGATAGAAACACGGAGCGTGATGGTCAGCAGGGCCGTGCCCAACATCAAGTCCGATCGGCCCGCAGAGACGCGCGAGTTCTTCGTCGACCTGCTCGGCTTCGAGGTGGCAATGGACCTCGGCTGGGTAGTGACCGTCGCGTCGCCGACCAACCGCTCGGCGCAGGTGACCATCATCAGCAATGACGACCCGGCGGCCCCGGGCATCTCGGTAGGGGTGGCCGACGTCGATGCCGTCCACGCCAGGGCCGTGGAGCAGGGCTTCGAGATCGCCTATTCGCTGCGCGACGAGGAGTGGGGAGTCCGGCGGTTCATGCTGCGAGAGCCGAGCGGCACGCTCGTCAACGTCGTTTCCCACCGCTCGGACTGAGCGCCTGGGTGCCAGTTGGAGATCTGTCCGACCCCCGGCGACGGCGCTGGGCATTGACGGGGCGCCGCTTCGGCGGTATCAACCCCTGGAGAGCCAAGCAGGAGGTGATGAGATGAAGCTCGAGGTCGGCGAGCACATCAAGGTGGAGGCCGAATCGACGGAGCGGCCGCCCCGAACTGGCGTGGTCGAGGAGATCGTGAGCGAGGAGCCCGCCGCCCGCTACCGGATTCGCTGGGACGACGGCCACGAGAGCAT
>CAYZPZ010000082.1:0-6758 GCA_964480205.1 uncultured Conexibacteraceae bacterium | reverse complement strand
CTTCAACCGCGGCGGGCTGGACGCGGCCCGGCCGCTCTGGCACCCGGAGATCGAGGCCTTCGACCCGCCCACCTTCCCCGACGCGGGACACCACGTGGGGCCGGAGGCGGTGATGAGGTTGGTCGAGAGTTACCTGGAGCTCGGCTGGGACGGCCAGTTTCACGCGCCCGAGTTGATCGACGCCGGCGACGAGGTCCTGGTGATCTGGGGATTCAAGGGCCAGAGCGGCCACGGGGGCGGCTTCCCGTTCGAGGGGACGATCTCCCACATCTACGGCTTCCAGGACGGCAAGCTGCGCCGCGTCCGCCAGTTCATGAGCCGCGAGGAGGGCTTGGAGGCGGTAGGGGTGTCGCGGTGATGCCGCGGCGAGCAGGCGGTAACGCGCTATTCGACCAGCCCGCAGGCGCAGGCGAACAGACTGGCGGCATCGATCGCCCCCGACCCGCCGCCCACGATCCTGGCCTCGACCACGAGGCGCTCGCCCACCTCGGGTGCGGCGGATGAGCTGAAGACCGTCAGGCTCTGGCGGGTCTCTGCTTTGGTGATCTCGCGCTCGAGCGTGCCGCTCTCCTGCGCGGAGCGCAGCCCCACCACGATTGTCTCGGGGTCGGTGCGGGCTGCATTCTCCAGCAGCGTCACCGCGAGCAGGCCGGTGCCCGTGCGCTCGGAATCAGCGGAGAGAAGCGTGTTGAAGCCCGCGTCGAGCGCCGCGCCCTCGGTGCTGAGGGCCTGCGCGACGAGCGGGACCTCCTCTTCGGCCTGCTGCTGGTCGAGCTCTGCGGTGGTCGCCGGCGCAACTCCGTCTATGGCCGCGAGCGATCGCGCGCCGATCGTGGCCTCCTCGTCGGTGCCTTGTGCCTCGAGGGCGACGTCGGTCGGGCCCTCATCGACATCGCAAAGGCAGCTGATCACCACGCTGCCGTCGGGCAGACGGCTCTGCGATGCCTCCGCGAGCGGCTCGTGGTCCGCGGTCAGCCGCAGCTCGATGCCCTGTGGCACGGGCCCCGCGATCTGGGCGGCGACCAGGAGCCGGCCCTCACCGCGACGACGCACCTGAGTCGCCACCAGGGTCTCCGAGCTCGCGCCGACGGCCAACGGCTCCACCTGCAGCTCGCCGTCGGCGTCAAGTTGGCGCTCGCTGTCGGGCCGCTCGTCCCTGTCGTCTCCGCCGCAGGCGCCCAGACCGGTCGCGACGATCACGATCAGAGTCAGCGGCAGCCAGATCGTCTTCAGCCCCCGCAAGCGATTGCCTCCGGCTGTGTACGGGTCACACCGCGGCTCTGCCCGCCTCGACAGATGAGCAAACCACGGCGGTCGGTAAACACGGACGGATAAAGCGAGCCGGGCGGTACGCAAGTGATAGCCTGCGTACCATCGCTACCAAGGGCGAACAGAACGGGAGCGAGGCGCGCGACCCGCTGCTGCCGCCCAGGGAGCAGGCGGCCGAGCTGATCCCGCCGAAGGGCGGGGTGACCTGGCGGGTGGCCGGGGACATGCGGCTGTTCGGCGCCTCGGGCTACGCGCTGCTGCTGCAGGTGATGCATCCCACCGTCGGCGCCGGGGTCACCCAGCACTCCAACTTCAAGGAGGACCCCTGGGGGCGGCTGCTGCGCACCCTCGACTACACCTCCTCGGTGGTCTACGGCGGGCCCGACCTGGCCTGGGAGGTCGGTCGGCGGGTGCGCGAGATGCACAAGCAGATCAAGGGGGTGCGCCCCGACGGCGAGCGCTACCACGCGCTCGAACCCCGGCCCTACGCCTGGGTGCATGCGACGCTGGCCGAGGCGATCATCCGGGCGCACCGGCGCTTCTGCTCGCCGCAGATCACCCCCGCCGAGGTCGATGTCTTCTGGTCAGAGTGGCGGCGGATGGGCCGACTGGTCGGGGTCCGCGACGAGGACCTGCCCGAGAGGTGGCCGGGGCTGCTCGAGTACTTCGACCGGATGGTGGACGAGGAGCTGGAGGACACCGAGGCCGCCCACGACGTGCTCGACTCGCTGGTCGACCCCACTGCGCCCCCGCTGCCCTGGATGCGCGAGGGGCTGTGGCGGCTGGTGAGCTGGCCCTCGGGTAAGGCGGGCAGCCTGGCGACGATCGGGCTGCTGCCGGGCGTGCTGCGCGAGCGGCTGGGGATCGAATGGGGCCGCTCCGAGCAGCTTCGCTTCCGCGCGCTGGCGCGGGCCTCGCGCGCGGCGCGCCCGCTGATGCCCCCGCAGGCGAAGAACTTCGGACCCAACTACCTGCGCTGGCGCCACAAGGCGATCGAGCGCGGGGACGTGGCCTCGGGCGGCAAGCGCCGCTCGCCGGCCCCGGCCTGATGGCCGGCGAGTCCGCCTCGCTGCTGCAGCGCGCGCTCGACCCCGGGGTCCAGACCCCCAGCGACGCCACCTCGGCGCGGATTCTCGACGCCGCACTGGAGCTGGCCGCCGCCTCGGGGGTGCGCAACCTGACCATGGACTCTGTCGCCGAGCGCGCCGGGGTGGGGCGGATGACCGTCTACCGGCGCTTCGGCGGACGCGACGCGTTGGTCGAGGCGCTGTCCGTGCGCGAGGCGCGCCGCTGCCTGGCCGAGCTCGACTCCACCGTCGACCCGGGCGCGCCTGTCGCCGATCAGATCGCCCAGGGCCTGCTCACCAGCCTGCGTCTGGTCCGCGAGCACCCCCTGCTCGACCGGCTGGCCCGGGTCGAGCCGGCCGCGGCGCTGGCGGCGCTGCGCAGCGACGAGGCCGCGGTGTTCGCGATGGGCCGCGCCTTCGTCGCCGAGCGTGTGCGCGTCTCGCAGCGGGCGGGGATGGTCGACCGCTCGCTCGATCCCACCCACGTCGCCGAGGTCCTGGTCCGGCTCGGCTTCAGCTTCCTGCTGCTCCCCGACAGCGCGCTGCCGCTCGACGACGACGAGCGCATGCGCGAGCTGGCCCAGAAGCTGATCGCTCCTGTGCTCGGCGCCTAGCCACCCCTGCGGGGCGACTTTCCGTCGCATAGCGACGGTAACTCGCCCCGCGTTCGTTTGCTACCCGGGGTAGGAAGAAGCTACCATAGGTAGGAATGGCGACGCCGCAGCGGACAGCGCAGCGCACCACGGGGGCGAGCAAGCCCGCCGCGCGCAAGCGCGCCGCCCATCTCGGCCCCGAGCGCCGGCGGCCCGAGGTGCTGGACGCGGCGCTGAAGCTGTTTCTGCGCAGCGGCTACGAGGGCACCTCGATGGAGGCGGTGGCCCGGGCCGCCGGAGTGTCGAAGCCCGTCGTCTACGCCTGCTTCCCGGGCAAGGAGGAGCTCTTCCGCGCGCTGCTGCGCCGCGAGGAGGGGCGCATCCTCGCCGAGATCCAATCGGCCTTCGCCCAGGCCGATCTCACCGATCCCGAGAGCACCCTGATCCAGGGCTACACCGCCTTTCTGCGCGCGGTCGCCGCCTCGCCCGAGGTCTACCGGCTGATCTTCCTCGGCGAGGGCGGCGGCAACGCGGCCGTGGCGCGCCGGATCCAGCGCGGGCGCGAGGCGCAGGTGAATGCCCTCTCCGAGCTGGCCGGCCGCTGGCTCGAGGCCCGGGGGGTTGCGCCGGCCGAGGCGAGGCGCACCGCGGGGCTGCTCGGCAACGCGATCGCCGGCCTCGGCGAGGCGGGGGCCCGGCTGCTGCTCTCCGGCGAGGAAGAGTGGACGCCGGAGAGCCTCGGCGCCGAGCTGGGGCGGTTGGCCGCCGGCGCTCAGCGGGCCTTCTGAGCGCGGAGCGCTCGCTGAGCCTGAGCGCCTTCTGAGGGCCCTATCCTCCGGCCCGTGGAGAATCTGGGGAAGCCGAGCTCCTATCTGGCGCTGCGGGAGGGAGTCGCGGTGTTCTCATCCGACGGCGAGCGCCTCGGAGCGGTCGAGCACGTGCTGCGCGACGAGAGCACCGACATCTTCGACGGGATCGTGCTCGATACCAGCGTGCTCCCCGGCGGACACCGCTTCGCCGACGCCGATCAGGTCGCCGAGGTCTTCGAGCGCGGGGTGCTGCTGAAGCTGGACCGAGCCACCGCCGAGGCGCTTCCCGAGCCGGGCCGCAACCCGGCGGTGATGGATGTCGACCCCGCCCAGAGCTCGGAGGGCGGCCTGGAGCGAAAGCTCCGCCGCGCCTGGGATCTGATCTCCGGCAACTACTGAGCCGCGGGGGCCCGGGTCCAGACCGGCCCGCGCCTGTCGTGCTCCATCTCTCTGGCGATGCCGTCCGCGAGCGGCGCTCCCCACTCACGCTCCACGATCCAGAGCGCAAGGTCGATGCCCGCGGTGACGCCACCGGCGCTGAGCAGGTCGCCATCATCAACCACGCGCGCCTCGATTACCTCGGCTCCCTGCGAGCGCAGCTCCTCGATTGCCCCGTGGTGTGTCGTCGCCGGGCGGCCGCGAAGCAACCCCGCGCTCGCGAGCAGCATCCCGCCGGTGCAGACGGAGGCGACCGATGTACCGGCTTCGCGCAGGGCGCGCAGCTCCTCGGGCAGCTCTCCGCGCTGGACCTCTGCGAAGGCCCCCGCGCCCGCCCCATCGTTCCAGCCGCCTCCGGGGACGATCGCCAGGTCGAAGGGACCGTCCTCGAGCGTCGCCTGCGGCTCGATCTTCAGGCCGTGCGACCCCGTCACCTGGGGCTGAGCGGCCCGGGTGACGAGCAGCGTCTCGACGTCGGCGCCGCCCACAGCAGCGTTGCGCAGGACCTCGTAGGGCCCGATGGCGTCGAGCTCATCGAAGCCGTCGTAGATCAGGACCGCGATCCGCATGGGCGACGAGACTAGCCGGGCGCTCAGGCCTCGGCCGGCGTTCCCTTCCGCCAGCGCTGAAAGCGGGCGACCGGCCCGAGCAGAAGCGGCTGCAGACGGGCCGGGGGCAGGGTCACGCTGGTGATCACCACGGTGTCGCGGTAGCGCTCCAGCCACTCGATCGACTCGAGGATCGCTCCCGGCTTGGGGATGCCGCGCTTGGTGTACTTGCCCGCCGCCGCCATCGCCGCGGCGTCGGTGAGGAACTGGCGCAGCTCCAGCGCCGGCTCGGCCTCGACCGCCATCCGGGCCTCGCCGGTGCCGGTGTTCTCGAAGCCGTGGCGCACGCCGGGGGGGACCACGACCGTCGGGTCGTCGGGACCGGCGACGATCCGCTCGCCGTCGGCGGTGAAGGTGACCTCGCCCTCTTTGACGTCGAAGCGCTCGGTGATCGTCGGGTGAAAGTGGGGGATATTGACCCCGCCGCCCTCATCGACGTAGATCTCCATCTTCAGCACGTCGCCCTTCTGCCGCTGGAAGCGGATCCGGTAGTTGAAGATCGGGTCCTCGATCATGTCCTTGCTCATTCACTGCCTCCCGTCGTCGTCGCCGGCTCTGGTCTGATGCAGAAGGCGCCCTCGGCGTAGCCCTGCGAGCCGATTCCCAGCGCCCAGTTGAATCGCGCCCGGAAATTCTCGATCGCCGCGGCGAAGGTGAGCTCGACGATCTGGGCCTCGTCGAAGCGCTCGCGCAGCCGCGCGAAGAGCTCGTCGGGCACCTCGACCGGGGTGCGGCTGATCGCCTCGGCGTACTCCAGCACCAGCTTCTCGTCCTCGTCAAAGGCGTCGGAGTCGCGGAAGCGCGGCAGCGCTCGCATCTGCTCCTCGCTGACGCCGACCTGCTTCGAGAGCGAGGAGCCGAAGTCCATGCACCACTCGCAGCCGCATACGGCCGAAGCCTTCAGCTCGGCCAGGTGCTTGAGCCGCTTCGGCGCGCGCTTCGACCCCTCGAAGCCGAGCTCCAGGGCCCCGTAGGTGTGCATGAGCCGCGGGTTGTGAGCCATCAGCGCCACCGGCTCGGGCAGCCTGCCGCCGGACTTGCGCCGGGCGAGGCGCCAGGCGAGCCGGGTGAGAGGGCCGGGCCGCCGCGGCCGCTCGATCCGCGCGAGCGCGGCACCGCCCGCCATCAGCGCGCCTCCCGTCTGCGAATCGCTCGGGGCCGCCAGCGCGGCCGCGGCTCCCCGGCCGGATCCTGGCGGGCGCCGGTGGCGAGGTACAACACGACGAAGGCGATCAGGGACTGCCCGTACAGGGCCCCCAGCGTGCCGAGGTTGTCGAGGGTGGAGAGGGACTCGGTGGTGGTGGAGTGGTAGATCGCGTGTGGCAGCGAGCCCGCGAAGAGCGCGATCGCCGCCGCCTGCACCAGCCGCCGCTGCATCCAGATCGCCGCCAGCGCCGCCACCATCGCCAGCCCGAGCCCGGCCGCGCCGTAGTCCCGCAGCAAATGCTCGTTGAAGGGAGGGAGCGCCGAGACCCAGGCCGCCCCGGCGGGAAAGTCGTCATAGAAGCTGCGCGGCGCGATCAGGATGTAGACCGCGACCACGCCGACCGAGATCGTCAGGTAGATGAGCGCGATGCGGATCGGCAGCGCGTGGTGCTCCAGCCGGTCCATCAGCTCTCCTCCTTGGCTCGCTCCACGTGGGCCATGCAGGCGTCGACGATGACCGCGACCAGCCGCTCCTCGTCCACCCCGGCGGGGTGGCGGGCGAAGACGTCGTACTCGACGCTGTAGCCGAGCAGGGCGCCGGTGATCAGCACCGCCTGGGCTTCGGCGTCGCCCTCGGGGAACTCGCCGGACTCCATCTTCTGGCGGATGAAGGCGGTGACCTCCTCGTAGGCGCGATCGGCGATCCGCTCCCGGAAGGCGCGCTTCAGCTCGGGGAAGCGGTCGCCCTCAGTGATGATGATCCGTCGCAGGGCCCGTTCCTGGGCCAGCATCTGCAGGCCGAAGCGCGCCAGCAGGGTCAGCTCGGCG
>CAYZPZ010000081.1:0-8246 GCA_964480205.1 uncultured Conexibacteraceae bacterium | reverse complement strand
AGGGAACAGCGCGCCAGCGCGGCGAGCCGAGCACGGCCCGCCTAGCGGCTTCGGAGCAGGCGGCCGACCGCGGCCATCATCTCCTCGGTCAGCTCCTCGCGCTCGCCCTTGCCGGCCTCGATCACGCAGTTGCGGGTGTGGTCGTCGAGCAGTCCCAGCGCGACCTTGTCCAGGGCGGCCTGCGCGGCGCTGATCTGGGTGAGCACGTCGATGCAGTAACGCTCCTCTGAGACCATACGCTCGATCCCCTCGACCTGACCTCGAATCCGGCGCAGGCGGGTGAGCAGCGGCCCCTTGCTGACGAGGTAACCGGGTGTCCTGGGGTCTGTCATGGGCGCATTATAGTCATACCCCCCCGGGGTTTGCTACCGTCTTCTAGATGGCACAGACAGCCGAGCAGACCCGGCTTCGACTCGGCGTCGAGGGCATGCACTGCGCCTCCTGCGTCAACTCGATCGAGCAGTCCCTGCGAGCCACCCCCGGCGTCAGCGAGGCCGCGGTCAACCTGGCGAGCGAGGAAGCGAGCGTCAGCTACGAGCCGGGGCGGATCAACGAGGAGGAGCTGCTCGCCGCGATCGCAGCCGCGGGCTATCAGGGACGGGTGCTGGCCGAGGGCGGCCCCACCGAGGAGGAGGGCGCGGAGCGCGAGCGGGCCGCCGAGGCCGAGCGCCGTACCCTGCTCGCCCGCTTCGTCGTCGCGGCGTTTGCGGGCGCGGTCCTGCTGCTGCTCACCTTCGTCTGGTCCCCGCTCGGCGAGCGGGCCTCGATGTGGCTGATGCTGGCGCTGGCCACACCCGTCCAGCTCTGGGCCGGCTGGCCGTTCTACGCGGGCACCTGGCAGGTGGGCCGCCACGGCTCCGCGGACATGAACACCTTGATCGCCCTCGGCACCAGCGCCGCCTACTTCTACAGCCTGGTCGCAACCGTCTCGCCCGGCCTCTTCGTCTCGGGCGGCGAGTTGCCCGACGTCTATTTCGACACCGCCGCGGTGATCATCGCCCTGATCCTGCTCGGCCGCCTGCTGGAGGCCCGCGCCAAGGCGGGGACGACGGCGGCGATCAAGAAGCTGATTGGGCTGCGGGCGCAAAGCGCGCGGGTGGTGCGCGGCGGCGAGGAGCTGGAGATCCCGATCGAGCAGGTCCAGGTCGGCGATGTGGTGATCGTCAGGCCCGGCGAGAAGGTTCCCGTCGACGGGGAGATCGTCGACGGGCGCTCGACCATCGACGAGTCGATGCTGACCGGTGAGAGCGTTCCGCTCGAGAAGGGCCCCGGCGACGAGGTGATCGGGGCGACGATCAACCGCGCCGGATCGTTCCGCTTCCGGGCCGAGCGCATCGGCCGCGACACCGCGCTGGCCCAGATCGTCCGTCTGGTTGAGGAGGCGCAGGGCTCCAAGGCACCGATCCAGCGCCTCGCCGATCGGGTCTCGGCCTACTTCGTCCCGGCCGTGATCGCGATAGCGCTGATCGCCTTCGCCGCCTGGCTGGTCGGCGGCGGCAGCTTCACCAGCGCCCTGCTGGCGCTGGTCGCGGTGCTGATCATCGCCTGCCCCTGCGCCCTCGGCCTGGCGACCCCCACCGCGATCATGGTCGGCACCGGCCGGGGCGCCGAGATCGGGGTGCTCGTCCGCAGCGGCGCCGCGCTGGAGACGGCGAAGGGGCTGAACGCGGTGGTGCTCGACAAGACGGGAACCCTGACCCGCGGCGAGCCCCGCGTCACGGACGTCGTCGCTCACGGGGACCTCGACCGCCGGGCCGCGCTCTCGCTGGCGGCCGCCGCGGAGTCGCGCTCCGAGCATCCGCTCGGCGAGGCGGTCGTCGAGGCCGCCCGCACCGAGGGCCTGGAGCCGGCGGAGCCCGAGGGCTTCGAGGCCCAGGTCGGCCACGGGATTACCGCCACCGTCGAGGGCCGGCGGGTGGTGGTGGGCAGCCCGCGACACCTGCGCGAGCAGGGCCTCGACCCGGGCGCCCTCGCCGACGAGGCGGCGCGCGTCGAGGCGGACGGAAAGACCGCCGTCCACGTCGCCGTCGACGACCGGCCGGCGGCTGTGATCGCGATCGCCGACACGCTCAAGCCCGAGGCCCCCGAGGCGGTAGCCGAGCTCAAGCGGCTCGGTCTGGAGGTGGTGATGCTCACCGGCGACAACCGCCGCACCGCCGAAGCGATCGCCCGCCAGGCCGGGATCGAGCGGGTGCTGGCCGAGGTGCTCCCCGAGGACAAGGTCAACGAGGTGCGCCGGCTGCAGGATGAGGGCCTGCGGGTGGCGATGGTCGGCGACGGGATCAACGACGCCCCGGCGCTGGCCCAAGCCGACATCGGGATCGCGATCGGCTCCGGCACCGACATCGCCATGGAGGCCTCCGAGATGACGCTGATCTCGGGCGACCTGCGCCGGGTATCGGCTCCGATCGAGCTCTCGCGCCAGACGATGCGCACGATCAAGCAGAACCTGGTTGGCGCATTCGCCTACAACGTCAGCCTGATCCCGGTCGCCGCCGGCGTCCTCCATCCGATCTGGGGTCTGACACTGAACCCGATCCTGGCCGCGGCGGCGATGGCGGCCTCCTCGGTGACCGTCGTCCTCAACGCCCTGCGCCTGCGCGGCTTCCGCCGGGGTCCCGCCGCCCCATGAGCTGTGCCCTCGCTCAGCTCGACCTCGACCGTCTCGGTCATTGAGCGTGGTACTCGTGAACCACGGCGTGGCCGCGGCCGCGGGCGATCATGTAGCGGTTGGCTAGGAAGGCGAAGGGATAAGCGATCGCGAAGCCCACGGCGATCGCGCCGTAGAGCAGGGGATCGCCGACGCCGGACTCCATCGCACCGGGGATGAGCGCGATGAAGGCGTTGTCGATCACCTCCATGATCGTGATCGAGACCGTGTCGGCCGCCAACGCAGTGGAGACCACCACGCCGGCCGCCAGGTTGGCCCGGATCAGGGGCAAGGCGGTCAGCGAGAAGCCGAACATATAGGCGAGGCCGACGGCGAGCGCGATCGAGGCCAGATCGCCCCAGCCGAGGGCGGTGGCGATCGCCATCCCGGTGACCTCGCCGATCGCGCAGCCGGTCAGGCAGTGGGTGGTCGCGCTGACCGCCAGCCGATTCAGGCTCGGTCCGGGCACATGGTCGACGGTTGCCTGCTCCATCACATCTCCCTTACCAACCGGCGCTGAGGTTTCCATCCCATGGCAGCCTACTACACCCCCCAGGGGTATGCCCGGCAGACCGCGCCTAGCGGAGGGGGTGGGATTCGAACCCACGAGGGACCCGAAGGCCCCTAACGGTTTTCGAGACCGCCCCGTTCAACCGCTCCGGCACCCCTCCGTCAAACGGGTTGCTCCTTGCGGAGCACCCTCGCACAACCTCAAGGCTAGCGTCGTCAGCCGGAGGCGCCCCGCGCGAGCGCGGGACGCACCGATCTTCTCTACATGTCTCCGATCGCGAGGATGTTGCCGTCGGGATCCTTGAACCAGGCGCCCTTCTTATCCCCGAGCTCGGCCACGCCCTTCTCGTTCGTCTTCAGGCCCTCCATGTCGTACTGCTCGAATGCCACTCCCTTGCCGGAGAGCTCGTCGACCGCCGACTCGACGTCGTCGACGCCGAAAAAGGCCAGCGTGGCGCCGCTCGAGCCCGCGTTGTCCGGTGACGGATACACGTGCATCCTCGTGCCACCGCCGCCCGGATAGTCGATTCCACCGTCGGGCTGCTCCTGTCCGTTGGTGAGCCCTAGCGAGCCCTCGTAGAACTCCTTGGCCTTGTCCATGTCGCTGACCGCGATCGCGGACACGATGTTCGAGTCGCTCAGTCCCATGCTCGCTCCCTTCTGTCGCCGGCAATTGATCCGATGACTACGGGTCAATCGTATCTCGGCCTCTAAAGGCGCTCCTGGCGGCTCGGGGTCGTTAGGCGGCGGGGAGGCTGCCCTCGAGCACGTAGCGGAGGACCAACACCACCTGCTCGGGGGTCTCCGCGGTGGCCAGCGCCGCGCGGTCGATCTCCTTCAGCGCGTGATCGTGCTCGGGCGGGTGCAGGGTGACGATCGGCTTGCCCAGCGCCGCGGCGAAGCCCGCGTCGAAGGCCGCGTTCCACTGCTTGTACTTGTCCCCGAAGCGGACCACGACAACGTCGGCCCGGCGGATCATGGTCTGGGTGCGGATCGCGTTGACGCCGGCACCCTTGTGGTCCTTCCAGAATGAGTCGTCCTCCTCGCCCAGGATGGCGACGCCGACGTCGTCGGAGGCGCCGTGGTCGGTGACCGGCGAGCTGAAGGCGACGTCGAGGCCCTCCTGCTCGGCGCCGGAGGCGATGCGCTGGCGCCAGTCGCTGTGGATCTCGCCCGCGAGATAGACGTTCCAGGCCATGTCCCGATCCTACTTCTAGACTTGCATCAGACGGCTTGCTCCTGACGGAGCAGCTTTGATCTCGGAGAGGTGTCCGAGTGGCTTAAGGAGCGCGACTGGAAATCGCGTGGGCGGGCTTGTACCTGCCTCGTGGGTTCGAATCCCACCCTCTCCGCTATAGGCTCCGCGCGATGGCTCAGGTTCAGACGGTCACGGGGCCGATCGAGGCCGAGGAGCTCGGCACCACCCTGATCCACGAGCACCTGCGGGCACGGGACGAGGCGGTCCACTACCAGTGGCCCCAGGCCGTCTCGATCAAGGAGGACGCCCCGCACGAGGTGCGGGGCGGGGAGGACTACGACGTCGCCGTCCGGGAGGCTCGCGCCGCGGTCGAGCTCGGGATCAAGACCATCTGCGACCCGACCGCGATGTTCCTGGGCCGTGACGTGGAGTTCATGCGGCGGGTCGCCGAGGAGACCGGCCTGCAGGTGGTCCCCTGCACCGGGATCTACACCTACGAGCACCTGCCCCAGTTCCTGCTCACTCGCAGCGCCAAGCAGATCGCCGAGCTGTTCGTCTCCGACATCACCAAGGGCATTCAGGGCACGGAGATCAAGGCCGGCTTCATCAAGGTCGCCGCCGACGAGCCGGGTGTGACCGAGAACATCGAGAAGGTCCACCGGGCCGCGGCCAAGGCGAGCGCGCAGACAGGAGCGCCGATCATGGCCCACACCCGTCCCGCCAGCAACACCGGGCCCCGCCAGATCGAGATCTTCGAAGAGGAGGGCGTCGAGCCCTCCAAGGTGCAGCTCGCCCACACCGGAGATACGACCGACCTGGATTACATCGAGGGGGTGCTCGAGAAGGGGGTCTGGATCGGGCTCGATCGCTACGGCCTGGAGATGTACCTGCCCTTCGAGCAGCGCCAGGAGACCACCCGGGCCCTGCTCGAGCGCGGCTACGCCGAGCGGATCTTCCTCAGCGCCGACTCCTGCGCGACGATCGACTGGTTCCCGCCCGAAGCGGTGGCTCAGCTGATGGAGGCGGGCATGGTCAAGGACTGGACCATGCGCCTCGTCCCCGAGAAGGTGCTCCCGCAGCTGCGCGAGCGCGGCATGACCGCCGAGCAGGAGCGGACGATGATGGTGGACAACGCGGTTCGCTGGCTGACCGGCTGAGGGCGCCCGCGAATCGGCCCGCTCAGCGCCGCGCGCCGAAGAACGACTCCAGCAGCGCGCTCGACTTCGCGGCCAGCAGGCCTGCCTCGACCGCGGGCCGGTGGTTGACGACCGGCGCTTCGAAGAGGTCGATCCCCCCTCCTACGGCGCCCCCCTTGGGGTCCGCCGCTCCGTAGAGGAGCCGGGGGACCCGCGCCAGCGAGATCGCCCCGGCGCACATCGGACAGGGCTCGAGCGTGACGTAGATGGTGGTGTCGGGAAGCCGCCAGCCGCCGAGGCGCTCGGCGGCCTGGCGCAGGGCGAGCACCTCGGCGTGGGCGGTCGGATCGGCGCGCAGCTCGCGCTCGTTGCCCGCGGCGCCCAGGACCTCCTCGCCCCTGGCGAGGACCGCCCCGATCGGCACGTCGCCATGCTCCGCAGCCACCGCGGCGAGTTCCAGCGCGCGGCGCATCATCCGCCGATCCAGCTCTTCCCGTTCGCTCACGGGTCAAGTATCTCCGAGGGCGGGCGGGCCCCGCCCGATGCGGCGCGCGTCACCAGCGGCGCTGCTAGGCTCGCGAGCGGGGTATGAGGAGACGGACAGCGAACGGCAGGGTACCCGGGACCGCCCGGAGCAGGCGCGCAATCGGCTTCGGCGTTGCGGCAACCGTCGCGGCGGCTTCCTGCGTCGGCGCCCTCGTAGTCGCGCCGGCTGGCGCTCATGATGGGCCATCCAACACGACCGGCCACACGACCCTCGAGCAGACCGTCTGCGGTCGCGATGCCGAGGAGGTGATCGCGAACTGCGGCGACCCCGAGCAGGGCTTCAAGACCCTGACCCTGGGTCCCGGCGAGGGACATCTGACCCGGGAGGATCTGGCGCAGGCGCAGGCGGATCGCGACCGGCGGCGGGTCTCGCTGTCCTACGTCGGCCAGATCACCGACTTTCAGATCGCCGACGAGGAGTCGCCGGCGCGCGAGGAGCGTACTGACGCCGAGCCGTTTCGTGGCGAGCTCGGCTCCTCCGGCTTCCGCCCGCACGAAACCATGACCGTTCACATGGTCGAACTCTCGATCCGACAGCTGAACAACTACCTGCAGAGCCCCGTGCCCCAGGGTGACGGCTCCCGGGCCGAGCTTCAGAATGCGGTGATGACCGGCGATCTGGCCGACAACATGCAGCTCAACGAGACCCGGTGGGTGCTGCAGCTGCTCGAGGGGGCCGAGCTCAACCCGGGCAGCGGTACCAGCGACTTCAGCGGCACAATGTGCGCGGGGCTGCCGCCCAGCGCGGTCCCCGACGGGACCAACCCCCAGAACTACACCGGGGTCCAGGACTACGACGACTATCTGCTCGACAACCCGCTGTACTGGGATCCCGAGCACCCGCTCGGCGCCTACGCCGATCCGGATGGCGACGGTCCCGAGAAGGGGTTCCCGGTCTACCCCGGCCTCCTCGACCGCGCCCAGGCTCCCTTCCAGGCCGAGGGTCTGAAGGTGCCGAGCTACGTCGCGTTCGGCAACCACGACGGGCTCTACCAGGGCACCGTCAACTGGGGTAGCCCGCTCGGCCCGGGCACGCACCTGCCGCCGAGCGAGCGGGTCGCCGTCGACTGCCTGAAGCTTGTCTACCCCTTCACCGACGAGGAGGCGCTGGACAGCGCGCTCACGCCCGAGTTCCTGCAACAGCTGCTCCTGCAGGACCCGACCAAGGTGATGCAGGTGCCCCCCGACCCGGACCGGCAGGCCGTCGACCACGTGCAGTTCAAGGACATCTTCAGGGCGGGGGGGCCGGCGGGCGCCACCCAAGCCGACGACCACGGCTTCGCCTACGTGGATGAGGAGGAGCTGATCGCGTCCTCACGGGACGGTGACCCGGCCAACGGATACGCGGCGTACTACTCGTTCAAGCCCGACCCGGAGCGGCCGGTCCGCTTCATCGTCCTGGACACGCTGGCGGACTCGGGGCTGCTGACCGCGCCGAAAGCAGACGGCGGGACCTCGACTGGCGAAAAGGGCAACATCGACCACCCCCAGTGGCAGTGGCTGGAGCGCGAGCTGGAGGCCGCGGAGCAGGCCGACGAGCTGGTGATCGCCTTCGGCCACCACTCCACAGGCAGCCTCGAGGTCTCCGCCCCCGACGAGGTCTTCCCCTGCACCGTCAACGACAATCACGGCCACGACGTCAATCCGAGCTGCGACCTCGACCCCCGCAACTCCCATCCAACTCATCTCGGGGACGAGCTGGCGGAGCTCTTCCTCGGTCACCCCAACGTGCTCGCCTACGTCGCCGGCCATTCGCACCAGAACCAGATCCAGCCCTTCGAGAGCGAGGACGGAAGCAGCGGCTTCTGGGAGATCATGAGCCCCGCGGTCGTTGACTGGCCGCCCCAGCACCGGGTGATCGAGCTGATGGACAACCGCGACGGCACTCTCTCGATCTTCACCACGAACCTCGACCACGAGGGCTCGACCGAGATTCCCGATCCCGAACCGGCCTCGGGCTTGGACGTAAGATCGGCATCGGGCTTCGACGTAGAGACGCTGGGTTCGATCGGGCGGACGGTCGAGTACAACGATCCCTTCGTCGGTCCCAAGGAAAGCGAGATCGGACACCACGCCGACCGCAACACCGAGCTGCTGCTCGGCGATCCGCGCGACGGAGGCGGTAACGGCGGGGGCAACGGCGGCGGTCCGGGCGGCCCCGGCGGCGGTGGAGCCGCCGGCGAACCCCGGGGCCAGGGCAAGTCAC
>CAYZPZ010000080.1:0-8248 GCA_964480205.1 uncultured Conexibacteraceae bacterium | reverse complement strand
ATAGGCGTGGCAGGCGGGGTCGGTGGCGTCGTAGGCCTCGTTCTCGACGATCACCCCGGCGGTCTTGCCCACCGCCAGCTCGCAGCCGATCAGCTCGCGCGCCACCACGTGCACGGAGCGCTCGAAGAACCCGAGAGCGAGGGGTCCGCTCAAGGCGCGACGTCCGCCAAGGCCCGCCGGGCCAGGTCGAGCTGCTCGGACACGCTCGCCGAGGAGGTCCCGCCGGAGGAGACCTTCGCCTCCAGCGCCCCACCCTCGCGCAGCGCTTCGCGCAGCCGCTCGCGCGAGCCATCCGGCACACCGTCCATCTCGGCGTCGTCCAGCTCCGAGAGCCTCTTGCCGGCATCGAGGGCCGTTCGAACCAGCCCCGCGACGATTCCGTGGGCCTCGCGGAAGGGCACGCCCTCGCGGACGAGCACATCGGCGAGGTCGGTGGCGGCGAGCAGCTCATCCGCAGAGGCAGCCGCAAGCCGCTCCCGGTCGAAGCGCAGTCCCGCCAGCATCCGGGTCGCCACCGCCAGGCAGACCTCTAGGTTGTCGACGGCGTCGAACAGGGGCTGCTTGTCCTCCTGCATGTCCTTGCTGTAGGCGAGCGGCAGCCCGTGCATGGTGCCCAGCAGGCTGGCCAGCGAGGCCGCCACCCGCGGCGCCTTGCCCCGCAGCAGCTCGGCCGCGTCGGGGTTCTTCTTCTGGGGCATGATGCTCGAGCCCGAGGCGAACGAGTCGGCGAGCTCGCAGAAGCCGAACTCCTCGCTGGACCACAAGACGATCTCTCCGCCCAGCCGCGAGAGGTGCATGGCGCAGGCAGCGGCCGCAAACATGTAGTCGAGCGCGAAGTCGCGGTTGGAGACCGCATCCAGCGAGTTCGGGTGCGGCCGGGCGAAGCCGAGCTCGCGGGCGATGCCCTCGCGGTCAAGCTCCCAGTTGAGTCCGGCCAGGGCGCCGGACCCGCCCGGGAGCTCGGCGGTGGCCTCGGCGGCGGCCACAAAGCGGCGCCGATCGCGGTCGAACATCCAGAAGTAGGCGAGCAGGTGGTGGCCCAGATAGACCGGCTGCGCGCGCTGCAGGTGCGTGTAGGCGGGGGCCCGCCAGTCGCGATGGGACTCCGCCAGCTCGAGCAGCGTGCGCTGCAGCTCCTCGAGCAGCGCCACCGCGCGAGCGGAGTGAGCCCGCACGGCCAGCGCCAGGTCGGTGGCCACCTGGTCGTTGCGCGAGCGCGCCGTGTGCAGCTTGCCCCCGAGGGGCCCGATCAGCTCCGTGAGCCGGCGCTCGATCGCCATGTGGATGTCCTCGTCGTCCTCGGAGAACTCGAAGCGCTCGCCCTCGAGCTCGGAGCCGACCTCGTCGAGGCCCTCCAGCATCCGCTCGAGCTCGTCGTCATCCAACACGCCGAGGCGGTTCAGCGCCCTTGCGTGCGCGCGCGACTGCTCCAGGTCGAACGGCGCCAGGCGGCGGTCGAAGGAGATCGACGAGTTGATCCGCCTGAACAGCGGGTCCTGCTCTTCGGCGAAGCGCGACATGGCGGCCAGTGTACGGCCGGGATCGACGCGTCCTGCAGGGGGCGCGCCGTTGGCTCAGCCGAGCCCGAGGGCCCCCCCAAGCGACGCGCAGACGCGGTCCACCTCGATCTCGGAGAGGCCGGGAAAGAAGGGCAGCGCAAGCGAGCGCGCGGCCACCCGCTCGGCGACGGGGAACTCGCCGCCGGCGAAGCCGAAGCGCTCGCGGTAGGGCGGCAGGGTGTGGATGCAGGGCAGGTACGCCTTCGATTGGATCTCCTCGGCCGCCAGCGCGGCGATCACCTGATCACGCTCGGTGCCGTCCGGGAGCTGCACGCAGTACACGAACCAGCTGCGACGCTCGTCGCCGCGGTCCGAGCAGGGCAACACCAGGCCCTGGTCCTCACCCTCCCCGGCCGGCGCCCCACCCAGCTGCGCCAGCCGCGCCCCGTACATCGAGGCGACCTGCGCGCGGGCCTCGAGCGCCTCGTCCAGCCGCTCCAGCTGGGCCAGGCCGATCGCCGCCTGCAGCTCGGTGAGCCGGTAGTTGAAGCCGACGCGGTCGTGCTCAAGCCTCGACATGTCGGGGGCCCGGCCCTGGTTGCGCTCGCTGCGCAGCGCTTCGGCCATCTCCTCGTCCGTCGGCGCCGGCACCACCACCCCGCCCTCACCGGTGGTGAGCTGCTTGTTGGCGTAGAAGGCGAAGACGGCGATATGCCCCGCGCTGCCCACCGCCCTCCCCTCGGCGTCGACAGCGCCCAGCGCCTGGCAGGCGTCCTCAAGGATCGGGACCTCGTAGGCGTCGGCGATCGACTCGAGCGAAAGCAGGTCGGCCGGATAGCCGAAGATGTGGACCGGGAGGATCCCGGCGACCCGCCGGTTGTCCGCCGCCGACTGGGCCGCGGAGGGATTGAGGTTGAGCGTGACCGGGTCGACGTCGCAGAAGATCGGCTCGACACCCTCGTACAGCAGGCAATTGGCGGAGGCCACGAAGCTGAGCGGCGAGGTGATCACCGCATCACCCTCACCCCAACCGAGCGCCCGAACCCCGAGATGGAGCCCGGCCGTGCCGCTGGAGACGGCCACGGCGTCGTCGCTGCCCACCCAACTGGCGAACTGGACCTCGAACTCCTCGAGGCGGCGGCCGAGCGAAAGCCGGCCGGAGCGCAGCACCTCCAGCGCCAGCTCTTCCTCGCGCTCCCCCAGCCGCGGCCGCGCCAGCGGGATCGGCTCGTCGGGCACGCTAGTTGCGGGTGGCCGCCCGCTCGTCGCCCGAACGCTCCACCCGCGGCGGCTGCGGCTGGAAGGCGTACTCGAGCGAGTCCACCAGGGCCTCCCAGGAGGCCTCGATGATGTTCTCCGAAACGCCGATCGACCCCCAGTCGCGCTCGCCGTCGGAGGAGTCGAGCAGGACGCGGGTGACGGCCCCGGTGCCGTGGTGCTCGTCGAGAATCCGCACCTTGTAGTTGGTCAGCTCGATCTCGGCGAGGTGAGGATGGCGGTCGGTGATCGCCTCGCGCAGCGCGCGGTCGAGCGCGTTCACCGGGCCGTTGCCCTCGGCGGCGCGCACATAACGCTCCCCGTCGACCCAAACCTTGATCGTGGCCTCGGTCTGGACCTTGCCATCCTCGCGCTTCTCGGTGATCACGCGGAAGCCCTCGAGCCTGAACAGGGGCTCGTAAGCACCGGACTCCCGTCGCAGCAGCAGCTCGAAGGAGGCCTGGGCCGCCTCGTAGTGGTAGCCGCGGTGCTCGCGCTCCTTGACCGTGCGGAGCGCCCGGGCCACCTGCTCGGAATCCAGGGCCAGCCCCGCCTGCTCGGCGCGGTTGAGCACCGTGCCCTTGCCGGAGAGCTCGGAGACCAACAGCTCGCGGTCGTTGCCGACCACCGCCGGGTCAACGTGCTCGAAGGT
Organism: uncultured Conexibacteraceae bacterium; assembly: GCA_964480205.1. Taxonomy (GTDB): domain Bacteria; phylum Actinomycetota; class Thermoleophilia; order Solirubrobacterales; family 70-9; genus CAYZPZ01. The sequence goes on along the minus strand of CAYZPZ010000080.1, from coordinate 4,840 downwards.
ACGGGCGTCGGCGTTGACCCCGGCGACGTGCATGCCGCCCTTGTGGGCGAAGGCGTTGCGCCCCACGTAGGGCTGGTCGGGGTCGGGCGTGAGGTTGAGCAGCTCGTCTATGTAGTGCGCCGTTGCGGTCAGCCGGGCGAGCCGCTCGTCCTCGACGCAGCGGTAGCCCAGCTTGAGCTGCAGCGCAGGCAGGATCGAGGTCAGGTTCGCGTTGCCGGTGCGCTCGCCGAGGCCGTTGATCGTCCCCTGCACCAGCACAGCTCCCTCCCCGACGGCGGCGAGGGAGTTGGCGACCCCGCATTCGGCGTCATTGTGGGCGTGGATGCCGACGTCAACCGCGAGCCCGGCGGCGACATCGCGGGTCGCCTCGGCGACCTGGGGGGGCAGGCTGGATCCATTGGTGTCGCAGAGGGTGACGTTCTCGGCGCCGGCGTCGGCCGCAGCCCGCAGGCACTCCAGCGCGTAGCCGGGATCGTCGCGCCAGCCGTCGAAGAAGTGCTCGGCGTCGTAGATCACCCGCTTGCCGGCCGCCCGCAGGAAGGCGACCGAGTCGCGGATCATCTCCAGGTTCTGATCTGGATCGACCCGGGTCACCTTCTCCAGGTGCAGCCTCCAGGTCTTGCCCACCAGCGTCACCACCGGCGCGAAACCGGCGGCCAGCATCGCCAGGCCCTCGTCCTCGGCCGCCTCGGCGTCGCGGCGCCGGGTCATGCCGAAGGCGCAGATCTGCGCTTGGGCGAGCTCGACCTCGGCCAGCATCTCGAACAGCTCGAGCTCCTTGGGATTGGAGCCGGGGAAGCCGGCCTCGATCAGGTGGACGCCGAGCTCGTCCAGCTTGCGCACCACGCGCACCTTCTCCTGCGCGGACAGCGACATGCCCTGGCCCTGCATGCCGTCGCGCAAAGTCGTGTCGTAGAGGAGGATCTGTCGCATCGTCTGCCTTTCTAGCTCGGGGGACCGTGATCGGCGACAGGAAGCCGCCCGCCGCGTAGCGCCCTAGGCGCTTGCGGCCCCCGTAATTCGCCCGCTGAAGGTGACGATGCTCACGAGCCGACCTTACCGGACGCGGGCTCGCCGACCTCCTCGGCCTCGACCTCGGCGGGAGTGGGCTCCCGCGGCGGTGGGGCGGTCGGCTCCCCGACGAGATCGAGCCACTCCAGATACTCCTCGGCGCGGCCGCAGAGTGCGTCCTCGAAGCGCTCCTGGATCACGCGCGTGATCTCCCCGGGCTCGCCCACCTCGTGGTCGTCGACCTCGCGGACCGGCACCAGCTCGGCGGCAGTGCCGGTGAAGAAGATCTCCTCGGCCAGGTAGAGCTCGGCCCTCGCGATGTCGCGCTCGAGAACGGGGTAGCCGAGGTCCCCTGCGATCTGGATCACCGAGCGACGGTTGATCCCGTCCAGGATCGAGGCGGTGTGCGGCGGGGTGATCAGCTGCCCGTCGCGGACCACGAATACGTTCTCGCCCGATCCCTCGGAGACGAAGCCGCGCTCGTCGAGCAGGATCGCCTCGTCGTATCCGGCCTTGGCGGTCTCGGTCTTGGCCAGGATCGAGTTCAGGTACTGGCCGGAGGCCTTGGCATGTGGGATCAGCCCTGCGGGCGAGATGCGCCGCCACGAGGAGACCTTGGCGCGGATGCCGGTGCGCTTGCCCTCCTCGCCCAGATACGCGCCCCACGGCCAGACTGCGACGATCATCTCGACGGGCGCGCTCTGCGCGTACAGGCCCATCTCACCGTAGCCGCGGAAGGCGAGAGGTCGGATGTAACAGGAGCGCAGCCCGTTCCGGCGGATCAGCTCCTTGGTCGCCTCGCGGATCTCCTCGACCGAGTGCGGCAGCTCCAGGTAGTACAGCTCGGCGGATCGCCGCAGGCGCTCCAGGTGATCGACGTGGCGGAAGATCGCCGGCCCCCGCGATTCCGTGTCGTAGCAGCGGATCCCCTCGAAGACGCCGGTGCCGTAGTGCAGCCCGTGACTGAGCACATGTACGTTGGCCTCGTCCCAGGGGACGAACTCGCCGTTGCGCCAGATCAGCTCGACCTTCTCCACGAGCGGCGAAGTATGCCCCATGCCCACCGATTGCCGCAAGCGCCGTCAACCGAGGCGGTCGAGCACCGCCTCGGTCATCTCCCGCGTGCTCACCCGGGTCTCCCCCGCCTCGCCGCGGACGAGGTCCGGCGTGCGCAGGCCGTCGGCGAGGGCCCGATCGACGGCGTCCTCGAGGCGGTCGGCGTCGTCGGCTCGGCCGAGCCCGTGACGCAGCATCATCGCCACCGACAGCAGGGTGGCGAGCGGGTTGGCGACGCCCTGGCCGGCGATGTCGGGCGCGGAACCGTGGACCGGCTCGAACAGGCCCGGACCATCCTCCCCCAGGCTGGCCGAGGGCAGCATCCCCAGCGAGCCGGTCAGCATCGCGGCCTCGTCGCTGAGGATGTCCCCGAACAGGTTCTCAGTGAGGATCACGTCGAAGTCCGCGGGCCGGGAGACGAGTTGCATGGCGGCGTTGTCGACGTACATGTGCTCGAGCGCGATCTCGGCGAACTCGTCGGCGGCGACCCGCTCGACGGTCTCGCGCCACAGTCGCGAGGTCTCCAGCACATTGGCCTTGTCCACGGAGGTCACCTTGGCGCCGCCGCTCGCACCGCGTGGGCGCGACCCCGCCGCGTTGAACGCGACCCTCGCGATGCGCTCGATCTCGTCCACCGAGTAGGCGCAGTCGTCGTGCGCTCGGTCGCCGTCGCGCCCCGAGTCCCCGAAGTAGATGCCGCCGGTGAGCTCGCGCACGACCAGGAGGTCGGTCCCGGAGATCCGCTCCGGGCGCAGCGGGCTTGCCTCGAGAAGCGCCTCGCTGGGGCGCACCGGCCGCAGGTTGGCGAACAGCCCGAGCCCCTTGCGCAGTCCCAGCAGGCCCTGCTCGGGCCGGGGGGCGTCGGGATCGGTGCTCTCCCACTTCGGGCCGCCGACCGCGCAGAGCAGCACCGCCTCCGCGGCGCGGCAGGCCTCCAGCACCTCATCGGTAAGCGCCGTGCCGTGCGCATCAATGGAGACACCGCCGACCGGGTGCATGTCCATCTCGACGCCACCGAGCGTCTCCAGCACGCGGCCTGCCGCCGCCCCGATCTCGGGGCCGATCCCGTCGCCCGGCAGCAGTACGACTCGCGCGCTCTCGGCGGGACTCATCGCCTGGGACCCTAGTGACCAGGGAATGGTTCGCTCGCAGCGGCGAGGCCTCGGCTCAGAGCGAGGTCGTAACCGGGCCGGCGTCGGCCTTGCCCGCGGCCTCGAAAGCGTCGATGGCCTCGGCGCGCTGCATGGTCAGAGCGATGTCGTCGAGGCCGTTGCGCAGACGATGCTTGATCTGCTCGTCGAGCTCGAAGTTGAAGACGCCGTTGGCGCAGGTCACGGTCTGATCGTCGAGGTCGATGCGCGCCTCGCCGGCCGCCGCCACCTGGCGGCAGTGCTCCTCGTCGAGGATCACCGGCAGCAGGCCGTTCTTGGTGCAGTTGGAGAAGAAGATGTCCGAGAACGAGGGGGCGATCACCGCGTCGAAGCCGTAGTCCTTGAGCGCCCAGACCGCATGTTCGCGCGAGGAGCCCGAGCCGAAGTTGCGCCCGGTGACCAGGATCGGATGCGCCTCCAGCTCGAGCTCGCCGGAGCGGAACCAGTCGTAGAAGAGGAACTCGCCGTAGCCGGTGCGCTCGATTCGCTTCAGGAACTGCTTGGGGATGATCTGGTCGGTGTCGACGTCGCCGCGGTCGAGCACCGCGACTTGGCCCTCGATGATCTCGACCGGGTCCATCTCAGCTCCACTCTCGGATGTCGACGAAGCGCCCCTCGACGGCAGCGGCGGCCGCCATCCGAGGGCTGACCAGATGGGTGCGCCCGCCCGCCCCCTGCCGACCCTCGAAGTTGCGATTGGAGGTGGAGGCGCAGCGCTCTCCCGGCCGCAGGATGTCCGGGTTCATGCCGAGGCAGGCCGAGCAGCCCGACTCGCGCCACTCAAAGCCGGCCGACCGAAACACCTCGTCCAGCCCCTCGGTCTCGGCCTGCGCCTTGACCTGCTGGGATCCCGGCACCACCATGCCGCGCAGCGACGAGGCGATCACGCGCCCGTCAAGGACGGCCGCGGCCTCGCGCAGATCGGAGATGCGTGAGTTGGTGCAGGAGCCGATGAAGATCCGCTCCAGCGGGATCTCGGTGATCGGCGTGCCGGGCTTCAGATCCATGTAGGCGAGAGCGCGCTCGGCGGCCTCGCGGTCCGCCGGGCCCTCGATCGCCGCCGGATCGGGGACGGCGTCGGTCACCTCGATCACCATTCCCGGGGTCGTGCCCCAGGTGACCATCGGCGAGAACTCGGAGGCGTCGATCGAGACGTCGCGGTCGAAGCTCGCGCCATCGTCGGTCGGCAGCTCGCGCCAGCGCGCCACGGCGGCGTCGAAGTCCGCCGGGACCGCCGGCCGCCCCCGGATGTAGTCGAAGGTGGTCTCGTCAGGCGCGATCATTCCGGCGCGGCCGCCGCCCTCGATGGTCATGTTGCAGATCGTCATCCGGTTTTCCATCGGCAGCGCCTCGATCGGCTCGCCTGCGTACTCGACCGCGTAGCCCTGCATACCGCTGGTGCCGAGGCGGCCGATGGTGGCCAGGATCAGGTCCTTGGAAGTGACCCCGAAGCCGAGTTCGCCCGAGTAGTTGATCCGCATCGTCTTCGGGCGGCGCTGCGGCAGGGTCTGGGTGGCCAGCACGTGTTCGACCTCCGAGGTGCCGATCCCGAAGGCCAGCGTGCCGAAGGCGCCGTGGGTGGAGGTGTGCGAGTCGCCGCACACCACCGTCATGCCCGGCAG
>CAYZPZ010000079.1:0-8304 GCA_964480205.1 uncultured Conexibacteraceae bacterium | reverse complement strand
ATCCTCACCTGGCACGAGATCGTCAACGACGAGATCGCCGGGCAACCGGTCGCGGTCACCTACTGCCCGCTGTGCAACTCGACGGTTGCCTTCCGGCGCGAGCTGGACGGCGAGCCGGTCGAGTTCGGCACCACCGGCATGCTCCGCAACTCCGACCTGGTCATGTACGACCGCAGGACCGAGTCCTGGTGGCAGCAGATCACGGCGGAGGCCGTGGTCGGCGAGCGCACCGGGGAGAAGCTCGAGGTACTCGGCTCCCAGATTCTTTCCTGGGAGGCTTTCCGGCGCGCGCATCCCGACGGCGAGGTCCTCTCCCGCGACACCGGCTTCGGGCGGGACTACGGCTCGAACCCGTACGCGGGATATGACTCGAATCCCGACTCGTCGCCGTTCCTGCTCGAGAGCGAGCCCGACCGCTCGCTGCCGCCGAAGGAGCGCGTGGCCGCGGTGAAGACCGGCGAGCGCTCGGCGGTGGTCTATCCGTTCTCGCGGCTGCGGAAGGAGGCGCCGATCAATGACGAGCTCGCCGGCGATCCGATCGTGGTCCTGTTCGATCCCGAGGTGAGCTCCGCGCTGGACAGCGGCACGGTCTCGGGCGGGCGCGAGGTGGGCGCCGCCGGGGTCTTCAAGCGTGCGACGGATGGACGCACGCTCGAGCTGGGCCCGGGCGGGCGGGCAGGCGTCTTTCGCGATTCCCAGACCGGCTCCAGCTGGGCGATCGACGGCCGGGCGATCGACGGCCCCCTGAAGGGAAGGCGACTCGAGCGGATACCGCACGACGACCAGTTCTGGTTCGCGCTGGCGGCGTTCTTCTCCGACGTGGAGATCCGCCGCGGAGATTGAGCCCGCTCTCGACCCTCACCGTCGGGATCGATCCCGAGATCACGCTGGGCCCGCTGACGCTCAGCTGGCACGGGCTGATGATCGCCGTGGGCGTGCTCGCGGCCGGCTGGCTGGCCACGGTGTACGCGCGGGAACGGGAGCTGGAGGGGGAGCGGATCGTCGACCTGGTGGTGATCGTCGCGGTGGTGGGGATCGTCGGATCTCGGGTCTTCTACCTCGCCGAGCACGGCGAGCTGCTGCGGCCGAGCGAGTGGGTCGGGTCCTCCGGTTTCTCGATCTACGGCGCGGTGATCGGCGGCCCGCTGGCCGGGGCGGCCTACATGCGCCGGCACGACCTGGGAGGCGCCTACCTCGACGCCCTCGCCGCCGGCTTCCCACTGGGGCTGCTGGTGGGACGGATCGGCGATCTGATCAACGGCGAGCACTACGGCCCCGCCTCGGAGCTGCCCTGGGCGGTGCGCAACAGCCACCCCGACGCCCTGACGCCGAATCCCGAGCTCGCCTACCACTCGGGGGGGCTATACGAAATGGTCCTCGGCCTGGCGATGCTGGCACTGATCTGGCCCCTGCGCCATCGCTTCCGCCGGCCGTGGCAGCTCTTCTGGACCGTGATCGCGCTCTATGCCGCGGGGCGCTTCGCGATGTTCTTCTACCGCTCCGACAGCGACGAGCTCGCGCTCGGGCTCAACGGCGCCCAGTGGACCAGCCTCGCGCTGCTCGGGGCGGCCCTGCTTGCGATCTGGCTCCTCAGCAGCCGAGGCAGACCCTGGCGAAGGCGAGCAGTGCCAAGCTGAGGAAGGAAGCGGCGAAGACAAGCTCGCCGAGCGGGGTGCGCAGGAGGCTGATGGCCGAGTTCATGGAGCTTCGGACCCAGGGGATCGCCGAACGGTTCGGATCGGGCGAAACCTATCCGCCGCCCTCGGGTCCAACTGACATGACTGCTTCGGCCTGGCGACGCCTCAACCGCAATCGGGACCACCGCTGGGCGCAGGCCCGAATCTCGGACTACCTGGAGGGCGGGTTGCCGGCCAGGCAGCACCGGCGGCTGGCCGACCATGAGGACCTCTGCCCGGAGTGCGAGCGACTGATCAGAACGCTCGAGGTTCTGCTGGCGGTTCTGCCCTCGCTGCGTCTTCCGGCGACCACCGCACTCGCGGTCGGCGAACGCACCGCCGAGCGCGTGCGGGCGCAGATCGAGGAGTGGAGTTGAGCCCTCGCCAACCACTCACCCTCGGCGGGGCGCCAGCCCCCGCCGAGGGTGTCAGGCTTCAGCGCATGCGCCCCGCCGCCGCAGAGTCCGAGGACGCCCTGGTCGAGCGCGCCCAGCAGGGGGATCGTGGGGCCTTCGAGGAGCTGGTCCGCCGCCACGCGGATCGGCTCTATGCCGTGGTGCTTCGCTTCGTCGCGGACACCCCGGAGGCCGAAGAGGTCACGCAGGAGGCGTTCCTGCGCGCCTGGCGCAGCATCGGGCGCTTCGAGGGCCGCTCCCGCTTCTTCACCTGGCTTTACCGGATCGGCATCAACGAGGCCAAGCGGCGCGCCTCCCGCAGGCCGCCGGCGACCGTCTCGCTCGACGACGAGCCGATCCCCGAGGCCCCTGACTGGAGCGAGGCCCCCGAGACGCGCCTCGGCCAAACCGATCTGCGCCGGCTGCTCGAGGAGGCGATCCGCGAGCTGCCGATCGAGTACCGTGCGCCGCTCATCCTGCGAGACGTCGAGGGGCTCTCCACTCGCGAAGCCGCGGAGGTGATGGAGCTCGGTGAGGCGGCGTTCAAGAGTCGCCTGCACCGCGCTCGGCTTGCGGTGCGCCGCGCCGTGGACGAATATCTAGCGGAGGGAGAGGAATGATCCGACGCCTGATCGAGAAGGCCCGCTTCATGCGCGAGCACCGCTGGACGCACCGGCATCTGTCCGAGTACCTCGATGAGGAGCTCGATCCCGGCGAGGCGGCGCGGCTGGAGGCGCACACCGGCATCTGCCCGCACTGCCGCCGCATGCTGGCGACCCTGCGGCGCACCCTCGAAGGCCTGCGCTCGCTCGGCGAGGAGTCCAAGCCGGGGGTGGCCGACGGCGTGATCCAGCGCTTGCGGCACGAGTCCTGACTCATGGATGCGGCGATTGGCGCCTTATGCACGACCGTCGTGCATTAGGCGCCACTTGACTCCTGAGCTACTCCGAGAGCCCGGTGGCTTCGAGGGCTTCGGCCTTCTCGGAGTGGTGCGTCGCACGGACAACCTTTCCCTCGCGCATCACCCACACCTGCCAGAAGCGGTTCTCGACGGCGACGCCACTCGCCTTGCCTTTGCCCCACTGATGGATTCGAACGACAACTGCGTCACCGACGTCGATGACCTTCTCAGCTTCAAATCCCCAGTCCTCGAAGGCGCCCACCCAACTGCGGAAGAACTGCTTGACCGTTTCCGGCCCGCGACCTCCAGCTGGAAATGGCATGTCGATAGCCGCGGTTTCCCATTCGATCTGCTCGTCGAGGATCTCGTACAGCGCCTCAGGCCGCTCCTGGACCTCGTCGAGCATGCGTTTGATGATCTGCACGTTCTCATCAGACATCGCCCACCCAGTATCTCGCGGCGCAGAGAAGATGCTGCGCCCGTGCGAAGCAGGAGTTCGTAGATCACGTCTAGGCGAGGAGGTGGGTTAGGGCTAGACCTCGTTGAAGAAGTTGAGTCCAATGCGGTCGAGCAGCTTCTGGGCCTCGATGTTGAGCTGGAAGAGCTCATTGGTGTAGACGAGCACACCCATCGCGATCAGGATCACGCCGCCGGTGGCGATGATCGCCGTGTAGTGGCGCTTGACGACGGCGAAGGCGCTGGTCGCGCGGGAGAAGGCGAGCGCGGTGAGCAGGAAGGGGATGCCCAGCCCGGCGGAGTAGAAAGCGAGCAACAGCGCCCCCTGGCCGGCGGAGTCCGAGATCGCCGCGGCGCTGAGGATCGCGGCCAGGGTCGGGCCCACGCAGGGAGTCCAGGCGATCGCGAACGCGGCTCCGGCGACCAGGGGCCCGCCTGAGCCCGCCCTCTCGGTGAGCGCGTCGAGGTGCCAGTCGCGGTTCAGCCTCATCACGAACATGCCCGCCACGAACAGCACGCCCATCGCGATGATCAGGACCCCGGCGATCCTGTTGAGCAGCTCGCGGTTCTCGCGCAGCGCCTGGCCTACGCCGGTGGCCGTGAGCCCCAAGACGATGAAGATCGCCGAGAAGGCGGCGATGAAGATCAGACTCGGGACGAGGACCCGCCGCCACCCCGCGCTCTCGAGCTCGCCGGGATCGAGCCCCGCGACCGCGGAGAGGTACCCAGGAACTAGCGGCAGCACGCAGGGGGACAGAAACGAAACCACCCCCGCCGCCATCGCGGCCAGCACCCCGACGCCGCCTACCGGATCGGTCTCCATCTGCCTTACCCGCTCAGCAGGAACTCGCGGATGTCCGCCTCGAGCGCCTCGCGATCGGGATAGGCACCCGGGCGCTGGTGGATGATCTCCCCCGCCTCGTCGATGAACCAGGTGGTGGGCGACACCTGCCCCCAGCCGAGCGAGGCGACCGCATCGGCGTCGCGGTCGTAGATGCTCGGGTACGGGACCGGGAACTCCCGCAGGAAGGCCTGGGCCGCCTCCCGGTCGTCCTGGATGTCGACGCCGAGGAAGGCGACCTCGGCGGCGTGCGCCTCCGCGGACTCGCCGAAGAACGGGAACTCGGCCCGGCAGGGCGGGCACCACGAGCCCCACTGGTTGACCACGACCGGATGCCCGCGCAGATCGGCGAGCTTCGCCTCCAGCGCCGCGGTGGAGCCGTCGATCAGCTGACTCGCCTCGGCCCGGTTCCGCGCCAGCGGCTTCGGCAGCCCCTCGATCGGCGCTGCCGCGGGCGGCGGCGCCTGGTCGGCCCCGTCCCCGCCGCCCGCCGAAGATCCGCCGCAGGCGGCGAGCGCAAGCGCCGCTGCCGCCAGCAGCGGTGCGAGCAGGGCGCCTCGGGATGGCCTCGGCTGGGTCATCTCACCTATGACCGCCGCCCCGGCGGCTTCGATTCGGCATCCCGAGCGAGCTGAATCCGCTCCTGCAAGTCGGGGTCAGAGAGAAGAACCACGAAGACGCGAGGAGGTGACCCGGTGAAGGCGGTGTGGAAGGGCGAGGTGCTCGCCGACAGCGACGAGACGATCGTGGTCGAGGGCAACCACTACTTCCCGCCCGACAGCGTCGACTTCGAGCGCCTGGGCCCGAGCCGGATGAAGTCCATCTGCCCCTGGAAGGGCCTGGCCAGCTACTACACCGTCGAGACCGGCGGCGAGCGCAACCGCAACGCCGCCTGGACCTACCGGCACCCCTTCCCCTGGATCCGCAAGATCCGCGACCACGTCGCCTTCTGGAACGGGGTCGAGGTCCGCCCTTGAGCCGCGGCGGCGCCGCGGGCCGGCCAAGGGAGGGAAGCCGGCCCGCGGTCCACTAGGCGGCTGAGCCTGCCGCCGCCGCCTCGCGATCGGCGTTGGTCGCCCCGCGAAGCTCGACGAGGGCGTTGACGAAGCCCTCGGAGAAGGTCGGGAAGGGCTGAATCACATCGCCGAGCACCTCCAGCGGGACCTCGGCCCTGATCGCCAGGGTCGCCTGCTGCATCCACTCCCCCGCCTCGGGCCCGACCCCGTAGGCGCCGGTGAGCTTCTCGCCGTCGGAGACCAGCGTCAAAAAGCCCGGACGCTCGGCGTACTCGCGGGTGTAGGTCGAGGTGCGGGCCAGCGAGGAGAGCTGCACCGTCCCGGTGAAGGCACCCTCGCGTTCGCCGACCGCGGCGACCTGGGGATCGGTGAACACGACCCGTGGGATCGCGCGGTAGTCGGTGCGCGCCGGCTGGCCGAGCATGTCGCGGGCGGCGATCCGGGCCTGGTACTTGCCGACGTGAGTGAACGGCGCGATCCCGGTGACATCACCGATCGCCCAGAAGCCGTCGCCGGCGCGAAGGTGCTCGTCCACCGCGATCCCGGCCTTGCCGGGCTCGATCCCCGCCTTGTCGAGCCCAAGGCCCTCGAGCCGGGGCTTGCGGCCCGTCGCCACCAGCAGCTTGCTCGCGCGCAGCTCGCTGCCGTCGCCGAAGCCGAGGACGTAGTCCTCGCCGTCGCGCTTGGCGGTGGTGGCGAGGCGCTCCAGGTGGATGTCTATCCCGTCGGCGGCGAGCGGCTCCGCCAGGGCCTCGCCGACCGGGGCCGCCTCGCGCGAGAGCAGATGCGACTCCGATTCCACGATCGTCGCCTTCGCGCCCATCCGCGCGAACGCCTGCGCGATCTCCACGCCGACGGGCCCGCCGCCCAGCACGAGCAGCGAGTCGGGCAGCTCCTTGACCCCCGTCGCCTCCCGGTTCGTCCAGACGCCCTCGAGCTCCTCGAGGCCGTCGATCGGCGGAAACGCCGAATCGGAGCCGGTGGCGATCACGATCCGCTCGGCCTCGTACTCGCGATCCCCGATCGCGACCCGGCCCGGCCCGGTGATCGTGGCCTCGCCGCGCAGCAGTTCGATTCCCTTGTCCTCGAGCCAGGGGATCTGACCCGCGTCGTCCCAGTCGGAGACCATGAAGTCCCTCCAGGCGAGCGCCGCGTCCACGTCGAGCTCGCCGCTCACCGCCTCGCGCGCCCCCGGCGCCTGCCCGGCCTGAGAGATGATCTCGCCGGGCCGGACCAGGGTCTTGGAGGGAATGCAGGCCCAGTACGAGCACTCGCCGCCGACCAGCTGGCGCTCCACGATCGCGACGCGCAGGCCCCCGTCGGCGAGCTCTCCCGCGCAGACCTCGCCGACCGGGCCGGCTCCGATCACGATTGCGTCGAATTCCTGGTCGCTCATCTGGGCTCCTCTCGGTGGGCGTGCGTGCGCTCCTCTCTACGACCGCATACCCGGTATGGACGATTCACCTGCCCCCCGGCTCTTCCTCCCCCGGCCGCAGCCACGGGGTGAGGGCGGGATCGCGGTCAGGCCCGTCCGTAGACCGGGATCTCCGCGCCGCAGATCGGCGAGGAGTCAGGCGAGCAGAGGAAGCGGATCACCGAGGCGATCTCGGCGGGCTGGACCCAGGTGGAGAAGTCGGCCTTGGGCATCGAGTCCCGGTTGGCCGGCGTGTCGATCACGCTGGGCATGATCGCGTTGACCCGCAGCCCGTCGTCTCGATATTCGACGTGCAGTGAGCGGACCAGCGCCAGCACCGCCGCCTTCGAGATCGCGTAGGCGGCACCCCCGCTGAAGGGCTCCAGTGCGGCCCGGGTCCCGACGCAGACGATCGCGCCGGCCCCCGCCTCGAGCATCGCGGGAAGCACCGCGCGCGAGGCGTTGACGGCGGTGGTCAGGTTGAGGGCCATCATCTTCTCCAGCTCCTCGGCGCCGGTCTCGTGCAGGCGCCCGCCCGCGGCGAACCCTCCGACCAGGTTGACCAGCGCCGCGACCGTCCCCAGCTCGCTCGCGGCGGCCGCGGCGCCCTCCGCGCCCCCCTCGGCGAGCAGGTTGGCCTCGACCAGGTGCAGACCCGGCCTCTCCCCAAGTGCGGCCTCCACCGCCTCGCGCTCCCGGTCGACCATCCAGGTCGTGACCACCAGGGCGCCGGCGTCGAGGAGCTCAGACAGGACCGCCCGGCCGAGCGCGCCGGTGCCGCCCGTGACAAGCGCCACCCCCTCGATCCGGCCGTGCTCCGTCACGAAGCGGGTGCCTTTCGCGACTTCATCTCCGCTGAACCCTATTCGGGCGGAACGGCGCCGGCGAGTCCTGTCCGCCACCGCCTCTACCTTGATCGATCTGATGACGGAGACCCTTTTCGAGAACGGAAGCGGCGCACAGACGGCGCAGCCGCGCGTGCTGCGCGAGCTCGCCGACGGCGAGCAGGTGGCCAGCCCGTTCGTGGTGCGCGAGCGCGAGCTGCGCCAGAAGAAGAACGGGGACGACTTCCTCAAAGTCACCCTGGGGGACCGCACCGGCACCGTGCCCGCGATCGCCTGGGACCGGGTGGCGGAATCCTTCGAGGCCTGCGTACCGGGCTCGATCGTGATCGCCACCGGCCGCTTCTCGGTCCATCCGCAGTTCGGCCGCCAGATCAAGCTGGCCTCGGCGCGACCCGCCGAGCCGCACGAGTACGACCCCGAGCAACTCACCGAGGGACCCAACAAGCCGGTCGAGCTGCTGGAGCGCGAGCTGCGCGAGCTGCTGGCCACGATCCAGAATCCCTCGCTGGGCGAGCTGCTGCAGCGCTTCTTCGGCACCGACACCGCCGCCTGGGAGCGGTTCCGCGCAGCTCCGGCCGCCAAGCACTACCACGAGGCCTATCCGGGCGGGCTGCTGGAGCACACGATCTCGGTGGCGCAGGCGGTCAGCGCCGCGGCCAACTTCTTCCCGGGAGTGGACCGCGAGATCGCCGTCACCGGGGCGCTGCTGCACGACATCGGCAAGACGGAGGCCTACAACGACGACCCGCTGGCGATCGAC
>CAYZPZ010000078.1:0-8325 GCA_964480205.1 uncultured Conexibacteraceae bacterium | reverse complement strand
GATGAGCAGCGCCCCGGGAGGGCCGTCCCTGCGGCGGGCGGACTCGCGGAATGCCGCGAGCAGCGCAACCGCGACACCCGCGGCGATCACCAGGTAGAGGGGCAGCAGCAGGTTCGCCTCGGCCCCGTCGACCCGGACCGGGACACGGAACGGCAGCGCGCCGATCAGCAGCAGAGGCAACAGCAGAGGCGCCCGGCGCAGCGCGACGGCGAGGGCCGCGATCGCGGCCAGGCCGGCGGCGGTGATCGCGATCAGGGCGGCGGGTCGATCCCGCAGGCCCTCCAGATCGTCCCACCCCTCCCCCACCACAAGCGCAGCGGCGATCAGCAGCGCCCCAGCCAGGGCGCTGCCTCCGAGGCGGCGGTCGGGCGTGAGGATCGCGGTCGCGACCAGAGCGGTGGCGATGATCGAGCCGATCACCTGAAGCGGCTCGCTCACGACGGAGGCTCCGTGATTCGCAGCTTCTCCCCGGAGATTCCCTGGCGATCGGCCTCCCGCAGGGTGACCTGCAGGCGATAGAACCCGGGCGGCACCGCCTCCCCGGCGTCGTCCCGGCCGTCCCAGTCGAAGCAGTGGGCGGGAGCCTTCTCGCCTGGCTCCTCGGCCGGGCCGCTCTCGGCCAGCGGCGCGTCATGCAGCACGCGGACCGGCTCGCGCGCCTGGTTGACCAGGGCGACCCGGACGGTGTCGTCACGCGGCGTCCGAAAGCAGACGCGATAGCGCGGCCCGGGCCGGACCTTGAACTTGATGTCCCGGGCGATCGGGCCCTCCTGGCGGAGCCGCTGGGTGAGGGTCATCCCGGCCGCCGCGCCGATCACCAGGACCCCGACGCAGATCGCCGCCAGCAGACCTGGGTTGCGAAGCCGCCTGGTCAGTCGCCCACGGCCCCGGCCGTTTCCGCCGTTGCCGCAGAGGAGTCCGCGCCGGTCTGCCCGGTGGCGACGTCCTCACCGAGAACCACCGCGACCCCCGAGCCCTCCGAGATCTGAGTGATCTCCTGCGACATCGGCTCGGCCGGGGCCTCCGAGAGTCCGGCCGTGGTGCCGACCTCGCCCGCGCACTGCTGGCTCTCGGGACCGAACATGATCACGGTGCGGTCGAAGCCCGTCTCTGTGTTGGTGACCGGGCCCTTGCCGTAGTTGGCTTGGCGCAGGCGCTGCGCGAAGCTGGCCGCGAGCCCGGCCTCGGCTGTGCCGTTGAGGACCGCCACCTTGGTCTGGGCGGGCGCGCAGGCGAGCTGGGCGCCGCCGCCGCCTCCGCCTCCTTCCGTCTCGTCCCCCCCGAGCAGCCTGGTCGCCCCGAAGCCGACGCCCGCCAGGAGAATCACCGCCCCGACCACCACCACCGCGGTCGAGGGCAGGCTGCCCAGGATCTCGCCGGCTCCCCGGCGCTCGCCGCGACGGCGCTCCTCGAAGCGCTGCCGACGCTCGGCGGCCTGACGGGCGAGCTCGGCCCGGCGGAAGGCCTCGGCTTGGCTGGGGGCGGTGGCCGCGGCCGCCCGGGCCGCCTCGGCGGGCTCCCGGGCGGCAACCGCGGCGGGTACCGGCTCCTCGACGCGCTCGTTGGCCGCCTCGCCCTCGACCAGGAACTCGGCGTTCTCGCGCAGGCGTCGCACGTCGCGCGCCTGCGCGAAATAAAGGAGAGCGAGCAGCGCCAGCCCGAAGAAGGCGGCGAGGCCCGCGAATGCGCCTACTTCACGGATCAGCTCCATGGGCTGCGGCGCGGGATGTTAGAGCGCCCGCCTGCGATCTGGGCGCGGGCCGTTGGGTTAGGTGGCGACGTCGTCGAGGCTCAGCGCCCCGGCCTGGCGACGCCGGTCGGTGACCAGGTCGACCGTGGCCTGCGCCAGGTGCGCCTCATCGCCCTCGCGGACCAGCGCCTCCAGCCGCTCGACCGCCCCGCTCACCCACTCGGGATCGAGCGGAGCGCGCCGCACCGCCCGGACGATCTTCTCGGCGCCCGTGGGTTGCGGGCGCTCGTCGGAGTTGAACAGCTCCTCGTGCAGCTTCTCCCCCGGCCGGCGCCCCGTGAACTCGATCGCGATATCGGCGTCCGGCTCATACCCCGCCAGCTTGATCATGTTGTGAGCGAGATCGACGATCCGCACCGGCTCGCCCATCTCCAGGACGAAGACCTCGCCGGTGCCCGCCCCCAGATCCGCCGCCCGGATCACCAGCTGCACCGCCTCGGGAATGGTCATGAAGTAGCGGGTCATCTCCGGATCGGTGACCGTGACGGGCCCGCCGCGCTCGATCTGGGCGCGAAAGATCGGCACCACGCTGCCGGAGGAGGCGAGCACGTTGCCGAAGCGGACGCTGATGAAGCGGGTCTGCGGATGCTTGTGCCGCGCCGCATCCATGATCCATTCGGCCATCGCCTTGGAGGCCCCCATCACCGTGCGCGGGTTGACCGCCTTGTCGGTGGAGACCAGGACGAAGCGCTCGCAGCCGGATGCGGCGGCGGTCTCGGCGGCCACCCGGGTGGCGATCGCGTTGTTGCGCACCGCCTCCAGCGGATTCGCCTCCATCAGCGGGACGTGCTTGTAGGCGGCGGCGTGGAAGATCACGTCGGGCCTGAACCGCTGCATCACCTCCAGCATCCGGTCCGCCTCCTTGCAGTCGGCCAGCACCGACTCGACCCTGGTGAAGTGCCGCTCGTCGACCATCTCGCGATCGATGCGAAAGAGGTTGTCCTCGGCGTGATCGAGCATCACGACCAGCTTCGGTCGCACCCGCGCGATCTGGCGAGCCAGCTCCGAGCCGATCGAGCCGCCGGCGCCGGTGACCAGCACGACCTTGTCCTGCAGGTAGGCGCCGACGCGGTCCAGCTCCATCTTGATCGGCTCACGGCCGAGCACGTCCTCGACCTGGACCTCTCGCAGCTGCCGGGTGAGCTGGACGCCGCCCCGCAGCAACTCGAACACGGTCGGCAACGTCCGGACCGGGACGTCGCGCTCGCGGCAGGCGGCAACCACCTTGCCTCGCAGCTCGCCCGGCGCCGAGGGGATCGCGATCGTCACCTCGTCCGGCGCGGTCTCATCGAGGATCCGGCCGATCTCGTCGGTGGAGCCGAGCACCTTGACGCCGTGCAGCCGCATCCCCCGCATCCGCGGATCGTCGTCGAGATAGCCGATCGCGTGCACCCCCAGATTGGGATTGAGCTGGAGCTCCCGGACGACCATCTGCCCGCCGGAGCCGGCGCCGACGACCAGGGCCTGGCGCTCCCTGGCGCCCGAACGCCTGCGGCGGTCGGGCCGCTCCACGAACATCCGAACCAGCAGCCGCGCCCCGCTGACCAGGAACAGGGTGAGCAGGAAGTCGGTGACCACGACCGAGCGCGGGATCGGGTCGTCGAAGGGCCTGAACAACCACAGCGCGATCGCGATCATGGCGCTGGAGACGGCCACCGCCTTGAGCACATCCGCGAAGTCCGGCAGCCGGAAGTAGCGCCACCACTTCTCATACAAGCGGAAGCCGCCGAAGACGACCAGCTTGCCGATCACGACGAAACCGATCGAGCCCCACAGCATCTCGCGATAGCGGTCGGGAACGCCGCCCTGGGTCTCCAGGAAGCGGAGTCGGAAGGCCGCGTAGAAGGCGAGCGCCACCAGGCAGGCGTCGATCGCCACCTGCAGCGCACGATGTCTGTAGACGGGGTCCCGTAGACGCTCCACGCGAACCGCGAGTCTAGTCCGATGCGGCGGCAATGAAGGGGCGCGCTCAGTTCCGCTGGATGTCCCCTACCATCCCGGGCTCCGCATGACCGATTTCATCGTCGACCCCCTGGTCGAGTTCTGCGTCGATGTGATCGGCGAGATCGGCTACCTCGGCATCTTCCTGCTGATGCTGGTCGAGAGCGCCAACATCCCGATGCCGAGCGAGGCCACCATGCTGTTCGCCGGCTTCCAGGTGGAGGAGGGCGACATGACCCTGCTCGGGATCACCGCCGCCGGCGTGCTCGGCAACGTGGTCGGCTCCTGGGCCGGATACGCGATCGGGTATTGGGGTCGGGAGGAGCTGCTCGAGCGCCACCGCATCTTCCACGTCAGCCCCAAGCAGATGGCCCGAGTCGAGGGCTGGTTCGAGCGCTATGGGGGGGCCACGGTCTTCTTCACCCGCATGCTGCCCATCGTTCGCACCTTCATCTCCACCCCCGCGGGCGCCGCGCACATGCCGCTGCTGCGCTTCACCGTCTACACGGCGGCCGGCTGCATCCCCTGGGTGCTGATGCTGGGGATGATCGGAGTCGAGGTCGGCGAGCGCTGGGAGGAGTGGCGTGACAAGCTGCACTACTTCGACTACGTGGTGCTCGCCGGGCTGATCGCACTGGGGATCTACGCCTTGATCCGCTGGCGGCGCGGCGGCCGTCCCACCGCCAGGACCGACGCGCCCGACGAGGGCGGGCGCGAGGCGAGGCGAGGTCGGGGCGAGGCCGAGCCCGCCACCGAGGCCTAGCCGGCGGTGTCGGCCGGGCAGGGCTCCCCGTCGATCCCGGCCGGCCGCGCGACCGCGCTCGGGATCGTGCAGGGACCGGCGGAGCTGCTGCCGGTTTCCAGCTCAGCCCACCTGACATTGATCCCGTGGCTGGGGCGCTGGGACTGGGACCGCCACGACCCGGAGCTGCGAAAGAGCTTCGAGGTGGCGCTTCACGCCGGCGCCGCCGCGGCGCTGCTGGTGGGCCAGCGCCGCCTGATCGCCTCCGAGCTGCGCAGCTTCGATTCCCGCAAGGCGGCGGTGATCGCGCTCTCCTTCCTCCCGGCGGCGGCCTGCGGCCTGGCCCTCGAGCGCCACATCGAGCGGCGCCTGGGCGGGCCGCTCTCGACCGCCGCCGGCCTGCTCGCGGGGGCCGCGGCGATGATCGCCGCCGACCGCACACCCCAGAGCCGCGACCGGGATCGCGCCGGCGCTGCCGACGGCCTCGCATTGGGCCTCGCCCAGGCGGCGGCGCTGGCGCCCGGCGTCTCCCGAAACGGCGCCACACTCAGCGCCGCCCGCTGGCGGGGGTTCAGCCGCAGCCACGCCAACATGCTCTCGCGCACGGTTGCATTGCCCGTGATCGTCGGCGCGGCCGTGCTCAAGGGACTGCGCCTGCGCAAGCGCGGCCTGCCCCGGGGCCAGCGCGGCGCGTTCGCCGCCGGCACTGCCGCGTCTTTCGCCTCCACCCTCGGCTCGCAGGCGCTGATCCGGCTGGTCGAGCGCGACAGCGCGCTGTGGCCCTACGCCGCCTATCGCGCCGCCCTCGCGGGCACCGTGCTCGCGGAGCTCGCCAGGCGAGGCCGCGTCGAGCGCACCCCGGCGACCGCGACGATCGTGATCGGTAACGGCAGGCCCGCGGGGAAGGCGGACGGTGCGCGCGCCGAGGCGGGCAGAGCCACCTCGCGGGAGGGCGAGTGAACGACGCCTACGCGCGGGCCGGAGTGAGCCAGGACGAGGCCGACCGCGCCGTCGGTGCCCTGGTGGCCGCCCTGGGCTCGGGAGCGGGTGCCGAGAGCCGGCAGGTCCTGGCCAGCGGCCACTACGCCAACGTGGTCCGGCTGGACGGGGGAACTGGCATCGCGGTCACCACCGACGGCGTCGGCACCAAGCTGCTGGTGGCCGAGCAGCTCGGACGCTGGGACACGGTCGGAATCGACTGCGTGGCGATGAACGTCAACGACGTGATCTGCGTCGGGGCGCAGCCGCTGGCGATGGTCGACTACCTCGCGGTCGAGCGTGCCGATGCCGTGATCGCCGAGGCGATCGGGCGCGGCCTGGCCAAGGGCGCCGCGCTCGCCGGGATCGAGATCGTCGGCGGCGAGCTCGCCCAACTCGGGCAGCTGATCCGGGGGCTCGATCTGGCCGGCGCCTGCTTCGGCACGATCGCCCTGGAGGAGCTGATCACCGGGGCCGCGATCGAGCCCGGGGACGTCATCATCGGCCTGCCCTCGAGCGGGCTTCACTCCAACGGCTACACGCTCGCCCGCAAGGCGCTCGCCGAGATCCCGCTCGACGACGAGCGGCTCGGCCGGCCCCTGGGCGAGGCGCTGCTCGCGCCCACCGAGATCTACGTGAAGCCGGTTCTGGAGCTGATCGCGTCTCGCGTCGACGTGCGCGGCCTCGCTCATATCACCTCCGGCGGGCTCGACAACCTGCTCCGCCTGGAGGCGGAGGTCGGCTACGAGATCGACTCCCCCCTGCCCGTTCCCCGGATCTTCGAGCTGATTCGGGAGAGAGGCTCGGTCTCCGATGAGGAGATGCACCATGTCTTCAACATGGGCTGCGGCTTCGCCTGCGTCGTCGCCGCCGCTGACGAGGCCCCCGCGTTGGAGCTGCTGGCCCGCCACTACCCCGAGACGAGCCGGATCGGCAGGGTGACCGACCGGGCCGGTGAGGTACACCGCTAGGCCTCGGGCGTGGCGTGATGGACGACTTCCGCGACGCCCGCTGGTATGAGGTCCGGCCCGCAGCCAACCGCAAGCCGGCGACCTACCGCTGCCCGCTCTGCGGCGGGCGGCTCCCCGCCCTGAGCGAGCACGCGCTGGTCCTGCCCGAGGGTGATCCCTCCCGGCGGCGCCACGCGCACATGGAGTGCGTGATCAACGCTCGGCGGCAGGGCCGCCTGCCGCTCCGCGAGGAGGTCGAGCCGCGCCGTCCCGGCATGCTCTCGCGCCTCCTGGGTCGCTCCTAGCGCCGGGGGAGACCCACAAGCGATACTGAGCGGGATGTCGGAGCAGAACGTCGAGACGGTGCGGGCCGCCTACGAGCGGGCCGCGCATGGGGAGTTCAGCCTCGATGCCTATGCCGAGGACTTCGAGTTCGTGACCAGCCCTGAGCTGCCGGACGCGGGAACCTACCGAGGCGAGGAGGCACGCCGCTGGATCCGGGCCTGGATCGACTCCTTCGAGGAGCTGACGATCGAGGCCACGGAACTCATCGACGCCGGTGAGGTGGTGATCGCCGGCATCCTCCAGCGCGGAAGGCCGCCCGGGGGCGAGGCCCCGATCGAGGGCCGCTGGTGGCATGTGATGAGGTTCCGCGAAGGCCTTATCGTGCGCTCGGAGCTCTACCCCGAGCGTGATCAGGCCCTGAAGGCGGCCGGGTCCAGGGCAGATTCGCCCCCCTAGCCGCTCGCACCGCTCGCGGCGCGCTCCAGCACCGCCGCCATCCTCGCCGCCTGCCGGCGAACGTCGTGCTCGGCGGCCGCCGCCCGAGCGGCCGGATTGGGCACGGGCATCCCTGCCACGCGCTCGAGCGCGGCCACCAGTCCGTCGGCGTCCGCCGGATCCACCAGGACGCCGGCCTCGGGAGTGACGAACTCGGGGGGGCCGCCCTCGGTCGTGGCGACCACGCTGCGCTCCATCGCCATCGCCTCCAGCGCGGCCTGGCCGAACGGCTCGAGCAGCGACGGCTGGCAGAGCGCGTCGCAGGCGGCGACCCAGCGCGGCACCTCGGACTGGGGCACCCGGCCCACCACGCGCACGCCGGGACGCCCCTCGAGCCGCCCCCGGAGGGGGCCATCGCCGACGAAGGCGAGCCGCCCCCGACCGAGGCGCTGGAAGGCGTCGGCGAGGCGGACGACGTTCTTGCGCTCGATCAGCGAGCCGACGCAGAGGAGGGCGGGGCTCTCCCCCTCCCAGCCCAGCTCCCGGCGCGCCGGCTCCTGCTCCCGGGGCGCGAAGGCGTCCAGGTCCACGCCGAGGTCGATGACCTCCAGCTTGTCGTCGGGGATGGCGATCTGCTCGCGCAGCCGCTCGCCGAGCCAGCGGGAGTTGACGATCAGCGCCGCCGAGCGGCGCAGCACGCCGCGGGTCGCCGCGCTCACCCCGGGAATGCGCCCCAGGTTGGCCACATCCTGACCGTGGGCCATCACCACCAGGGGGGCTTTGGCCGCGTGCGCGGCGGCAGCGCCCGCCGCTCCCGCCGGAAACAGGAAGTGAGCGAAGATCACGTCCGGCCGCCGTTCGCGTGCCATCCGAACCGAGCGGCGCCACAGCCGCGCGTATTTGGTCGGCGACCCGCCCCGGCGGCTGATCGAGGCCACCTCCACCTGGTGGCCGAGCTCCTCGAGCTCGCGGGCGAGCGGCACCAGGAAGCTGGCCAGATCGGGCTCGCGCTCGCTGGGCCACATCTGGGTGACGAGCAGGATCCGCACGCGGCGGGATTATCGATGCCAGCCCGGGCGCCCGACGGTGATCACGGCAGCTCCCAGATAGTTCCCATCAGCACCGTGGTCGGCTTCATCCTCCAGTCGCGGGCGAGCGACCACAGCTCCGCCTCCAGCACCGGCCGCGGGCGGCCGCAGAGCTCCTCCAGCTCCCTGGTGGTGCAGCGTCCGAAGCGCTCCACG
>CAYZPZ010000077.1:1341-8433 GCA_964480205.1 uncultured Conexibacteraceae bacterium | reverse complement strand
TCCACACCCAGACCGCCGGGGTCTCGCTCACGGCCCAGCAGCCTTTGGTCAACGTCATCCGCACCGCGGTCGAGGCGCTCGCCGGGGTGCTCGGCGGCACCCAGTCCCTGCACACCAACTCCTACGACGAGGCGCTGGCGCTGCCGTCCGAGGAGGCGGTGCGAATCGCGCTTCGCACCCAGCAGGTGATCGCGCACGAGACCGGGGTCACCAACACCGTGGACCCGCTCGGAGGCTCCTACTTCATCGAGACCCTCACCGACGAGATGGAGCGCGCCGCCTACGAGTACTTCGCGCGCATCGACGAGCTCGGGGGCATGGTCGAGGCGATCAAGCAGAACTTCCCCCAGCGCGAGATCGCCGACGCCTCCTTCCGCTACCAGCAGGAGGTCGACGCCAAGCAGCGGATCGTGGTGGGCGTCAACGAGTACGTGGCCGAGAGCGAGGATCCGCTGCCGATCCTGCGCATCGACCCCGAGCTGGAGCGCAAGCAGGCCGGCCGGCTGCAGGCGTCGAAGACCAAGCGCGACTCAGCCGCGGTCGAGCGCAGCCTCGCCGACCTCAAGGCCTCCGCGGCCACGGATGCGAACCTGATGCCGCCTCTGCTTGACTGCGCCCGCGCTCGCGCCTCCGAGGGCGAGATGGTCTCGGCCCTGCAGGAGGTCTTCGGCGACTACAGCGAGTCCCCGGTCTTCTAGGCGCAGCGCACGTGATGGCCACCAAACAGGAGAAGAAGATCAGGGTGGTGGTCGCCAAGCCCGGTCTCGACGGGCACGACCGCGGCGCCAAGATCATCGCGCGGGCGCTGCGCGACGCCGGCATGGAGGTGATCTACACGGGCCTGCACCAGACGCCCGAGCAGATCGCCGAGACCGCGATCCAGGAGGACGCCGACGCGGTCGGACTTTCGATCCTCTCCGGTGCGCACATGACCCTGGTGCCGCGGGTGGTGGAGCTTCTGCGCGAGCAGGGAGCCGAGGATGTGGTGGTCACGGTCGGCGGCACGATTCCCGCCGACGACATCCCCGAGCTCAAAAAGCTGGGGATCGCCCAGGTCTTCACCCCCGGCGCCAACACCGACGAGATCGTCGAGTTCGTCCGCTCGGCCGCGACGAGCGCCCAGACCTGAAAGCAAAGGGGCCGGCTTTCGCCGGCCCCTTCCCTGCCATGCGCAGCCGTGCGGTACCGCCTATGAAGGAGGCGTGCCCCGCTGCTTGCGCGACTTGACGCAGTTGGCGTAGACCGTCAGCGCCTGGTTGCTTGCGCCCGGGCCGATGAACATGCGCACGACGTAGCCGCTGCCGGTCGGATAGGCGTCGTGCAGGTCCCACTGGCCGGGAGGCGGGCCGGCGGGGCCGGTCCACTTGAACCCGCCCGCGGTCGCCTTCTTCTTCTTCTCGCAGTTGACCGCGAACGTCTTCACGGTGCCCGCGGTCGCTCCCGTGTTGTGCGACTGCGCCGCGTACTGGATCACGCCGGTGCCGGCGAGCCGGTCACGGCTGGACTTGTCGAACATGCCGAGCTTCAGGAAGTGCCCGTGGTTGGCCGCCGCCGTGCCGCCGAGCGCTGCGACCAGCGCGACGACTGCGACGATCATCGCCGGGCTCGGCTTGCGGATCTGCTTTACGCGTGCCATGGAACCCCTTTCGATCGTTTTCGAACCTCCGCTTGACCGAGACCCTCCGCTGGGGCCCTTCAACGCGAACAGCGTTGTCCCCGAGGAGTTGCGGCCCCGAAACGCAGAAGGGCCGGCTCTCGCCGGCCCTTCTGAGCTGTGACATGCGTCCTAGTGGAGATCAGACGGGAGGCGTGCCCCGCTGATGCCGCGACTTGACGCAGTTGGAGTACACCGTCAGCGTCTGGTTGTCGGCATTGGCGTCATCCGTGAAGCGAATCCGGACGACGAAGCCGCTGCCGTTCGGGTACGCGTCGAGCAGTTCCACGGCGTCCGCGGGCGGTGGGGCCGCCTTCGTCCACTTGAATCCACCGGAGGTCGCCTTCTTCGAGAGCTCGCACTTGACCGTGTAGGTCTTCAGATCACCGTCGCTGACGTTACCCACGTTGTACGCAGTGGCGGCGTACTGGATCACGCCGGTGCCGGCGAGCCGGTCACGGCTCGAGTTGTCGAACATGCCGAGCTTCAGCGCGTGACCGTGCTGCGCGATCGCGGTGCTGCCGGTGAGCGCGACCACGAGCGCGAATACGCCGAGGATCACACCCAGATGCGACCGCCCGTACTGCGCGATTCTGCTTCTCATGTTTTCCCTTCCTGTGGCTTGCATCTGCCTCTCCCTCCCCAGCGAGTCTGTCCCAACGTCAACGCATCGCACCCCCGGTGGGTTGCGAAGCGACGGAAGGAAATTGCGATCGATGTCAGCGCGCTGACATCGATTGACTGGTCAGTCAACCAGTCGGGCCAGCTTGTAATATCCCGCGCCGCCAACCAAGGAGGATCCGAGTTGAAGATCTGTTGCCTGGTCAAAGAGGTGCCGGACGCCGCCGTTGACAAGCGGATCGACCCGGAGACCAAGCGCCTCGATCGCAGCGGGGAGAAGAACCTCAACCCCTTCGACACCCACGCTCTCGAGGCCGCGATGCAGGTCAAGGAGGGCGGAGCCGACGTGGAGGAGATCGTCGCGGTGACGATGGGACCCGAGAGCGCGGTCCGGGCCCTGCACAAGGCGGTCGCGCTCGGCGCCGACCGCTCGGTGCACCTCACGGACCCGGCGCTGGAGAACTCCGATGTCTGCGCCACCGGCTACGCCCTGGCCAAGGTGCTGGAAGCCGAGAGCCCCGATCTGGTCCTGCTCGGCCAGCAGTCGGACGACGGGGAGTGCTACACGATCGGCGCCGTCGTCGCCGACCACCTGAAGATGCCGTCGCTGACCCAGGTGATCAAGATGGACGTCGCCGACGGCAAGCTGACCTGCGAGCGCCAGGCCGAGTACGGCTACGACACGGTCGAGGTCGAGATGCCGGCCGTGATCAGCGTGGGCGATGCGATCAACGAGCCCCGCTACCCGAGCCTGAAGGCGATCATGGGCGCCAAGAAGAAGCCGCTCGACACCAAAGCGATCGGCGACGTCGGCATCGAGGCCGACAAGGTGGGGACCGACGGATCGCGCACCACGGTGCTGGAGCTGAAGCCGCCGCCCGAGAAGGAGGCCGGCGAGATCATCGAGGACGAGGACACCAACGAGACGGTCGAGAAGATCGTCGCCTGGCTCGAGGAAAGGAAGCTGATCTGATGGCGGGGATCCTGGTCTACGCCCTCCACGACGACGAGGGCGACTTCAACAAGAACTCGCTCGGCGCACTCTCGGAGGCCGCCAAGCTGGCCGGCGAGCTGGGCACCGAGGCGGCCGCGGTCGTGGTCGGCGAGGTCGCCGACGACGCCGCAGCCGGGCTCGGCAAGTACGGGGTCAGCAAGGTCTACCGGTGCAAGGAAGCCCCCGAGGGTCTCGCCCAGCCGGTGGTCGACGTGATGGCCAAGGTGATCGCCGACAACGATTTCTCCTACGCGCTGTTCGGCGGCGGCCTGCTCGGTTTCGAGATCGGCGCCGGCCTCACCGCCCGCCTGGGCGCCGGCGTCACCATGGAGGTGACCCAGGTCAACGTCCAGGACGGCAAGCTGGTCGCTGAGCGGCCGATCCTCCAGGACTCCCAGATCGCGGACGTCGGCTATGTCGGCGAGCCTGGCATCATCATCGGCCGCCTCAACGCCTTCGACGCTGAGGAGGGCGACGGCACCGCGGAGGTCGAGGACGTGCAGGTCGAACTCTCGGAGTGGTCGACCAAGGCGAAGATGGTCTCCCGCGGCGAGTCCAAGGGCGAGGACGTCAATATCGAGGACGCGGAGATCCTCGTCGGCGGCGGCCGCGGCCTCGGCAAAAAGGAGAACTTCGATCTCGCTGAGCAGCTCGCCGAGTCGATGGGCGGCGCGGTCGCCGCGACCCGCGCGGTCGTCGACGCCGGCTGGTACCCCTACGCCGCCCAGATCGGTCAGACCGGGAAGACGGTGGCGCCCAACCTCTACCTGGCCCTCGGCATCTCTGGGGCGATCCAGCACAAGGTGGGCATGCAGAGCTCCGAGAACATCCTCGCCATCAACAAGGACCAGAACGCGCCGATCTTCGAGTTCTGCGACCTGGGGATCGTCGGCGACCTGCACAAGATCGTCCCCAAGCTGACCGAGGCGATCAAGGCGAAGAAGGGCTAGCTGCTAGCGATGGCCGAGAACGGCCACGGCCCATCCCGGCAGGGGCCCCACGCTCCGAGCGAGTTCCCGCCGCCCGTCAACCCGGCGGAGGAGTTCATCGCCCCGATCACCGATCCCGAAGAGGAGCGGATCGAGGTCGGGGTGGCGATCGTCGGCGGCGGCCCGGCCGGGCTGGCCTGCGCGATCAAGCTCGGGCAGCTGCTCGAGGACGAGCCCGAGCTGGCAGAGAAGCTCGGCGAGGTCCCGGTAGCGGTGATCGAGAAGGGCAAGACCTCGGGCGCCCATCTGCTCTCCGGGGCGAACCTGCGCCCCTCGGCGATGCGCGAGCTGTTCCCGGATCTCGATCCGTCGGAGTGGCCGGTCTACCAGGAGGTGACCAAAGACGCGGTCTACCTGCTGACCAAGCGCCGCGCCTTCCCACTGAAGCCGATGCCGCCGAACTTCCGCAACCACGGCAACTACGTCACCTCGGTGGCCAGACTCGGTCGCTTCCTGCAGGAGAAGGCCGAGGAGGCGGGGGCCTACGTGCTCAGCGAGACCTCCGCCGACAAACTGCTGGTCTCCGACCGGATCGTGCGCGGTATCCGCTCCGGCGACAAGGGCCGCGGGCGCGAGGGTGAGGAGCTCTCCAACTTCGAGCCGGGCTCCGACGTCGTCGCCAAGGCCACGGTGCTGGCCGAAGGCACTCTGGGCCACCTCACCGGGGCGGCGCTCGACTACTTCGACCTGCACGGGACCCAGCCCCAGCGCTGGGAGCTGGGGGTGAAGGAGATCTGGGAGGTGCCGCAGCCGCTGGATCGCGTCATCCACACGATGGGGTGGCCTCTGCGCAAGCGCGCCAAGTGGAACGAGTTCGGCGGCAGCTTCATCTACCCGATGGGGGAGGACAAGCTCTGCATCGGGCTGGTGGTCGGACTTGACTACACCGACGCGACCTTCTCGGTCCACGACGCGCTGCAGCAGCTCAAGACTCACCCTTTCGTCAAGAACCTGCTCGAGGGGGGCAAGCGGGTCGGCTGGGGGGCGAAGACGATCCCCTCCGGCGGCTACTGGTCGATGCCGAAGCGCTTGGCGGTCCCGGGCATGGTGATGGCCGGCGACTGCGTCTCGATGGTCAACGTGCCCGAGCTGAAGGGCATCCACTACGCGATGCACGCCGGCATCTACGCGGCCGAGGCGATCGTCGAGGCCCTGAAGCAGGACTCGGTCAACTTCGAGGGCTACGAGCGCCGCATCAAGGGCTCGCTGATCGAGGACGACCTCTACCGCTCGCGCAACATGCGCCAGCCGTTCTCGCGCGGCTTCTTCGTCGGCGGCCTTGTAGCCGGCACGATGACTGCGACGCGTGGCCACTTCCCCGGCGGCAAGTGGGGCTCAGAGCCGGACGCCGAGCACGAGATGGAGCTCGGCAAGGCGGCCGAGGGCTATCCCAAGCCCGACAACAACTACATCTTCGACAAGCTCAACTCGGTCTTCCTCTCGGGCAACGCCACCCGCGACGATGCGCCGAACCACATCCGGATCCAGGAGCGCGTGCCGCGCGAGATCGCGCAGACCTGGGTCTCGATGTGCCCGGCCCAGGTCTACGAGATCCCTGAGGAGCAGCTGGAGAGCGGTGCGCCCACGGTCGACGTGCAGGTCGTCCCCTCCAACTGCGTGCAGTGCGGCGCGATCACCGCCAAGGGAGGCCGCCTGACGTTGCCCGAGGGTGGCGACGGCCCGCTCTACCAGGAGGCCTGAGCGCAGAGCCCATCGCGTAGCCTCGAGTCGGTGGAGGGAACCCATTTCCTGACCCTGCGGGACGGACGCCAGGTCGCGGTTCGGCCGATCGAGCCGGAGGACCAGGAGGCGCTGCTGCGGGCCTTCGAGCGGCTCAGCGAGGAGTCGCGGTACCGGCGATTTCTATCGCCGATGCCGACCCTGGCGCCCTCGATGCTGCGCTACCTGACCGAGGTCGATCACCGCGATCACGAGGCGCTGGTGGCCCTGGAGGCTGGATCGGGCGAGCTGGTGGGGGTGGCCCGCTACGTGCGGGGGGAGGGACCAGGCGGCGAGGCCGCGGTGACGGTGGCGGACGAGTGGCAGGGCGCCGGACTGGGGACGGCGCTGACCAGCATGCTCGCGGCGCGGGCTCTGGAGGAGGGCGTCGATCGGTTCAGGGCGACGCTGCTCGCCGACAATGCCGAGATGCTCGACCTGCTGGCCTCGGTCGGCTCGGTGGAGATCACCGGCCGGGCGGGAGGGACGCTGCAGGTGGAGGTCCCACTGCGCCTCGAGCACCCGGGTGCGGGGAAGGGGTTGTACGGGGTGCTGAGGACGGTTGCCGGTCGCGCCGCCGAGCTGGCGCGTCCGCCGTGGGGCGCGCAATAGGGCTCGCCCGGCTAACCGCCCGTGCCGGCCACGAACTCTGCTACTTGCTCGGCCTCTTGCCCGCTGACCAGGTTGGAGGGCATCGCCCCGGGACCCTGCTCGATCGCCGCAAGGACGCGCTCGCGGTCCGGGCGCAGCTCGTCGAGGTCGGGTCCGATCGCGCCCTGAGTGCCGGCGGCCTCCAGGGTGTGGCAGGAGCCGCAGTTGTCGACGAAGAGGTCGCGGCCGCGCTCCTGCTGCGGCGAGAGCGGCTGCTCGGGCTCCGCCGGCTGCGGGGTGGTCCGCGCCTCGTCGGCGTCGTCGCCGCCGCACCCGGACACCACCGGGACCGCCGCGAGGGTGAGCGCGACGGCGGCGGAGGCCAGCTTCCCGGGCAAACGCCTCATCGGCTGATCGCTACCCACATCGTCTTGGCCCTAACCGGTGGGTACCGGGTCAGTAGCTCCGCAGCGCAATCAGTGTTCGGCTCCGATGTGCCGCCGCCCCCGTCGCCGTAGTCTGCC
>CAYZPZ010000077.1:0-1241 GCA_964480205.1 uncultured Conexibacteraceae bacterium | reverse complement strand
GTCGCGCGCGAAAGCGCCGATCAGCTCGGCGACGCGCTCAGGCCGGTCGAGCGAGACGAAGGTCTTGGCGTCGGCGATCCGCTCCACGCGGGCGTTGGGCATCGCCGCGGCCAGTCGTTCGGCGTCATCGATACGGAACCAGCGGTCTTCCGCGGCCCAGGCGAACAGGGTGGGGGCGGCAAATCCTTCCAACCGGCGGGCTGCCTCCAATGTCTGCTCGGGCGAGCTGTCGCGGAGAAACTTTCGCGCGTCCCGGCGCACGCCGGCGTCGTCGAGCCCGGGGCGCACCCAGTCCTCCAGCAGCTCGGAGTCCAGCCGTCGCTTGGTGAGCACGCCGTAGGCGAGCGGTGTCCGGCGCAGTGGCGGGAAGCGCAGGGTCTGCGTGATCACGTTGAGCGCCCCGGGGATCTTCGCGGCCAACGGCAGGTAGGAGAAGAGCTTGGGCGGGAAGTTCTCGTAGAGATCGCAGTTGGTGAGCACCAGGCGCCCGACCCGCTCCGGGTGCCGGGTGGCGACGATCTGGCTGATCGCACCGCCGGAGTCGTTGCCGACCAGGGTGACCGGCCCCAGCTCGAGCCTCTCGACCAACTCGGCGATCAGGCCCGCCACGCCCGGGGCCGAGAGGTCGGCCTCGGGGCTCATGGGGATCGTGTGGGAGCCGAGCGGCAGGTCGGGGACGACGCAGCGGAAGTCCCGCTGGAGAAGATCTACCACAGGCTCCCAGAGCCGGCCGTTGACCCCGAGGCCGTGGGCGAAGACGAGCGGCTGCCCGGAGCCGACGTCGCGGTAACGGATCACTCCCGGGGAGAGGTGGGCCTCTTCCATACAGGCTGTATGTATCAAAGATACAGCCTGTATGTCAAGCCCGGCTCGCGGGTGGCCTGCGGGGCGCCGCTAGAATCCTTCGTCATGAAGGCGGAGATCCACCCCGACTACGTGCTCTCTCACGTGCACTGCTCCTGCGGCAACGAGTTCTACACGCGCTCCACCGAGCCGGAGCTCCACGTGGAGATCTGCTCGCAGTGTCATCCCTTCTACACGGGCAAGCAGAAGCTCGTCGACACGGGCGGCCGGGTAGAGCGGTTCCGCCGTCGCGCGGCCAAGCGCTCCCGCGGGTAGGCGCGTGCCCGATCAGATCGAGCGGATGCCGGACGGCCGACCGGTCGCGTCCAAGGACGCCCCGGTCGGCGGCCAGGCGGTGCTCGAGGGAGTGATGATGCGCGGCGTCTCGACCTGGGCTG
>CAYZPZ010000076.1:0-8625 GCA_964480205.1 uncultured Conexibacteraceae bacterium | reverse complement strand
GCGCTCGGTGTTGTGAATCACCTGGCGCTGCAGGTTGGACTCATCGACCTCGTCGTCGTCGACCAGGCCGAGGGTGCCGATCCCGGCCGCGGCCAGGTACAGCGCCGCCGGGGCGCCGAGCCCGCCGGCGCCGAGCAGCAGCACCTTCGAGTTGAGCAGCTTCAGCTGGCCCTCCACGCCGACCTCGGGGAGCAGGGTGTGGCGCGAGTAGCGGTTGCGCTGCTCGGGTGACATGCCCTCCGGGATCAGCACCGGCAGCCCCTGGATCTCCCACAGCGTCAGCCCGCCGCGCATCGAGGCGACGTCCGTGAAGCCGTGCTCTTTCGTCAAGGCGTCCGCCGCGACCGCGGATCGGTTCCCGGCGCCGCAGTAGAGGATCACCGGCTTGCTTCGATCACCCGCCGCGTGCTCGACCCGCTGCGCGAACTCCTCGCTGTGAGCCTCGCTGGCCCCCGCACCCGCCGGCGCATAGTGGTCGCCCTCGATGCGCGCGTCCTCGCGGTTGACCGCGTCGCGGGTGTCGATGACGACGGCTTCGCCGGACTCGAGCGCCGCGCGAGCCTCCTCGGGGGTCACCTGCTTGATGCGGGACTTGATCTCCTCGAGCGCTTCGGTGGTCGCCATCAGGTGGTGTCCTCCTCCCCGGCCAGGTGGGTTTCGCTTTCCTCACCGGCGACGTCGACCTCGCCCTCGACCGGCAGCCCCAACTCCTCCCAGAGCTTGACCCCGCCGACGATCGAGGCGACGCTCGTGAACCCGTGCTCGTTTCGCAGGGCGTCGGCGGTGCGCGCCGATCGGTTGCCCTGCCCGCAGTAGAGGATCAGGCGCTCGCCCTTGCCGCCCGCGGCCTCGGCGACGGCATCCGCGTAGGCGCCGTCCTGGGCGCCGCGCGCGCTCTCGCCGGAGGAGATGTTGACCGCCCCAGCCAGGTGGCCGGTCTGGAAGCGCTCGGGGTCGCGCACGTCGACCACGACCGCGCCGGACTCGATCTCGTTCCTGGCGGCAGGAGGCAATACCTCTTCGATCCGGCTCTTGACCAGCTCGAGCGGGGGCGGTACGTCCTTCCGCGGCATCTCGTCGATCATCTGCATCATTCTCCTGAATCCCGATCAGGTTTGAACCTTTAGGGACTATAGCGCGGCGAGGCGAGGCGAGCCGGAGCTCGCCTCGCTGCCGCATCCGATCTCGGCCGACGCCCGGCGCGCGCCTAACCGATGCTGGGACGCATCTGGCGCAGCCGCCTCACCCGCTCCTCAATCGGCGGATGGGTCGAGAACAGGCCCGCGAAGCCCGAGCCGCGCACCGGCTTGACGATGTAGAGCGGCTCGGCCGCCTGGTTGACCTGCATTGGCACGGCCTTGGCACCCTCCTCGAGGCGCAGCAGCGCGCTGGCCAGCGACTCCGGGTTGCCGGCGATGTCGGCGCCGGTGGCGTCGGCCGAGTACTCGCGCTGACGCGAGATCGCCAGCTGCACGACGGTCGCGGCCAGCGGAGCGAGGATCACCATCGCCAGCGTGCCGACGAGTCCGAGCGGCGAGTTGCTCTCCCGGCCCACCCACATCAGCATGTAGGCGAGGTAGGTGATCGCGCCGCCGATCGTCGCCGCCACCGACTGGATCAACACGTCGCGGTTACGGATGTGGGCCAGCTCGTGGGCGAGGACCCCGCGCAGCTCGTCCTCCGAAAGCGTCCTCATGATCCCTCGCGTGACGGCTACCGCGGAGCGCTCGTGGCTGCGCCCGGTGGCGAAGGCGTTCGGCTGATCCTGCGGGATTAGGTGCAGGCTCGGCATCGGCAATCCGGCGCGGGTGGTCAGCTCGCGCACGATCTGGTAGAGCCGCGGGGCGTCGGACTCGGAGATCGGCTTGGCGCCGCTCATCTTCAGCGCGATCTTGTCGCTGAACCAGTAGGCGCCGAGGTTCATCAGGGCGCCAAGGAAGAGGAAGATCAGCGCGGTCTCGGGTCCGCCGATGCTGAAGCCGATCACCACGAACAGACCGGTCAGCGTCGCCAGCAGGATCGTCGTCCGCAGTCCCGCGGCGAAGTTCGAACGCTTGGTTGTGCTCATCGCTGCTCAGCTCCTTCGATTTGGAAGTCCCTCAGATCTTAACCAGCGGCCTGAGCGGTCTCTAAAGGCTCGGTCACGTATCGTGACCGTCATCAACAGCTACCATCTCCTGACGTGACCACCACCAAACGCCGCAGCGAGCGCCAGCAGTGGAACCCGGACCTGGGGGTGCTCGCCTCACGCCTCTCGCACTCGATCGAGTCCGAGCTCTTCGAGCGGCTGGCCCAGCGCGGTCACGGGCACCTGCGCCCACGGCACGGGGCGGTACTCGCCTTCCTCGACGAGGATGGTGTGCGCGCCACGGAACTGGCCCGGCTCAGCGGTCGGCACAAGCAGATCGTCGGCCGCCTGGTGGACGAGCTGGAGGAACTCGGCTACGTGGAGCGGCGGCCCGACCCCGCCGATCGCCGCGCCAAGCTGATCGTCCCCACCGAGCGGGGCCTCGAGCAGATGCGCCTCGGCGACGAGATCGTCGCCGAGATCGAGCGTCGCCACGCCGAGATCGCCGGCTCCCGGACCTACGCCGAGTTTCGCGAGCTGCTGCGGACAATGGTCGTCTCCTAGAGAGCCGGCACAGACACAGATGCAGGGAGGTCCCCCCTTATCCGACCACTCGGCTAGGATTTAGGCGCGATGCTCTTTTCGACCCGGGCCGAATACGGAGTGCGGCTGATGATCGAGCTCGGCCGGCAGGCCGGCGAGCGACCGGTTGCGCTCGGCGCGGTCGCCGAGGAGGAGCGACTGCCGCTCTCCTACCTCGAGCACCTGGTCGCGAAGCTGCGCAAGGCCGGGCTGGTCACAAGCCAGCGCGGGGCGCACGGCGGCTATCGGCTGGCCCGCGCGCCCGAGCAGATCGACATGCTCGAGGTGGTGCAGGCGCTGGAGGGGGCGATCGCGCCGATGGAGTGCTTTCACCTCGACCCCGAGGGGAAGGTCAGCTGTTCGCACGAGGACGACGGCGACGAAGCCTGCGCCACAAAGCTGCTCTGGACCCGAGTGCAGGGGGGCGTGACCAAGGCGCTGTCCGGGACCACCCTCGCCGATCTGGTGGAGTTCGCAGAAGGCCGCGGCGACGGCGGTAGCGCCGAGAAGCCCGCGGTCGCCGGCGCCGCCTAGGCCAGCGACGACCATTCCCACGACAACTTAGGAGTTCGATTTGGCTGAACTAGAGATCCGCGACCTGCACGTGCGCGTCGAGGACGAGGAGATCCTCAAGGGCCTCGATCTCGACGTCGAGAAGGGGCGCATCCACGCCCTGATGGGCCCGAATGGTTCGGGCAAGTCCACGCTCGCAAACGCGATCATGGGACACCCCGCCTTCGAGGTCACAGAGGGCACGATCACCTTCAAGGGCACCGACATCACCGAGGCCGACCCCGACGAGCGCTCGCGGATGGGCCTGTTCATGGCCTTCCAGTACCCGGTCGCGATTCCGGGGGTGACCGTGGCCAAGTACCTGCGGATGGCCGTCAACGCCCACCGCGAGGCGCGGGACGAGGAGCCCGTGAAGCTGAAGGAGTTCCGCAAGCAAACCGAGGCGGCGATGGAGCTGACCAACATCCCCAAGGAGTTCTCCTCGCGCTACGTCAACGACGGCTTCTCCGGCGGCGAGAAGAAGCGGATGGAGATCCTGCAGCTGGCAATGCTTCGTCCCGAGATCGCGGTCCTCGACGAGACCGACTCGGGGCTGGACATCGACGCCCTGCGGATCGTCGCCGAAGGGGTCAATCAGTACGCCGGCGAGGAGATGGGCGCGCTGATCATCACCCACTACCAGCGGATCCTGCACCTGGTCAAGCCCGACGTCGTCCACGTCATGTTCGAGGGGCGGATCGTCAAGGAGGGCGGCCCGGAGCTGGTCGAGCAGCTCGAGCAGAAGGGCTACGGCTGGATCCGCGAGGAGGTCGAGGCCGCCGCGGCCTGATCATGGAGGCCGCCACCACAGCCGCGGCCCTCCCCCGCTCCCTCGAGGAGATCCGGGCCGAGTTCCCGATCCTCGCCACCGAGGTCCACGGCGAGCCGCTCGCCTACCTCGACAACGGCGCCACCTCGCAGAAGCCGCTGGCGGTGATCGAGGCTCTAGACAACTACTGGCGGCACCACAACGCCAACGTGCACCGCGGGGTGCACACGCTCTCGGAGCGGGCCACCGCCCTCTACGAGGACGCCCGGGCCACCGTCGCCGCCCATCTGGGCGCCGACCGGCGCGAGGTGGTCTTCGTCCGCAACGCCACCGAGGCGCTCAACCTCGTCGCCTACTCGTGGGGCCGGGCCAACCTGAAGCAGGGGGATCGGATCCTGCTCACCGAGATGGAGCACCACTCCAACATCGTGCCCTGGTACCAGCTCGCCCGCGAGAAGGACGCGGAGCTGGACTGGGTCCCGGTCACCTCCGAGGGCCGACTCGACCTCGAGGCGCTGGCAAAGCTGCTCGAGCGTGGGCCGCGCCTGGTCTGCGTCGCCCACGTCTCCAACGTGCTGGGGACGATCAACCCGGTGGCCGAGATCGCGCGCATGGCCCACGACGCCGGCGCCCTGCTGGTGGTCGACGGCGCCCAGGCGGGCCCGAAGCTGGCGCTGGACATGGGCGAGCTCGATGCCGACTTCTACGCGCTCACCTCGCACAAGATGTACGGCCCCACCGGGCTGGGCGTGCTGGCAGGCCGGGTCGAGCTGCTGGAGGCGATGCCACCGTTCATCGGCGGGGGCTCGATGATCCGCAAGGTGCAGCGGGACGAGATCAGCTGGGCGGATCTGCCCGCCAAGTTCGAGGGCGGGACGCCCGCGATCGGCGAGGCGGTCGGCTTCGCCGCCGCGGTCCGCTGGCTGGACGCGCTCGGTCTGGACGCGGTCCATGCCGCCGAGGTCGAGCTCACCTCCTACGCGCTGGAGCGGCTCGCCGAGGTGCCCGGGTTGACCATCTTCGGCCCGCCCGCGGGCGATGACCGCGGCGGCATCCTCTCCTTCGCGCTCGAGGGGATCCACGGGCACGACGTCGCCGAGATCCTCGACCGCCACGGTGTCGCGGTCCGCGCCGGTCATCACTGCGCCCAGGTGCTGATGGAGCGGCTTGGGGTCCCGGCGACCACCCGCGCCAGCCTCGCGGTCTACAACAGCCGCACCGACGTCGACCGCCTGGCCGAGGGACTGGACGACGCGCGGCGGGTATTCGAGCTCTGATGGACGAGCTCTACCGCGACCAGATCCTCGAGCACTACAAGCGGCCGCACAACTTC
Source organism: uncultured Conexibacteraceae bacterium (assembly GCA_964480205.1). GTDB lineage: Bacteria > Actinomycetota > Thermoleophilia > Solirubrobacterales > 70-9 > CAYZPZ01. Next base: position 3,321 of record CAYZPZ010000076.1, on the reverse strand, counting down.
GGGAGGCTGGAGAGTTTCGACCTCGAGGCCGAGGACAACAACCCCTTCTGCGGGGACGAGCAGCACGTCTTCATCAAGCTGGACGAGGATGATCGCGTCGCCGAGGTCTCCTTCGAGGGCCAGGGATGCGCGATCTCCACCGCCGCCACCTCGCTGCTCACCGACGAACTGGTCGGCCGCAGTCGCGAGGAGCTGCTGCGGCTCCCCAAGGAGGAGGTGCTGGACCTGCTGGGGATCGAGATCTCGGCCACGCGGATGAAGTGCGCGCTGCTGGGCTTGAAGGTGATCAAGAGCGCCGGCCTCGGGCAGGTCGCCGACTGGGAGGACGAGGGCGAGCCGGGCGACCCCTCCCAGGCCGCCGCGATCTAGGTTCTCCGCAGCTCCGCGTGGGATACTTGACGCCTCTTCGGGGCGCCACGAACGGGAGACGAATGTCGGCTGAACGGGTGGAGCTGGTGAAGCGCGGCTACGAGGCGTGGAACAGCGGCGATCGCTCCTGGGTGCTCGAGCACATGCGCGAGGACGTGGAGTGGATCACCCCTCCCGAGGATCCGGACCCCGGCGTCTATCGCGGCTATGAGGGCGTCGAGGAGTACTGGGCGCAGTGGCGCGCGGCGGTCGGCCAGCTCAAGTTCGAGCCCGAGCAGATGCTCGACGCCGGCGACCACGTGGTGGTGACGGCGAGGCGGTCCGGGCGCGGCGAGCACAGCGGGCTGGCGATCTCCGACCAGGTGGTGCAGGTGTTCAGCTTCGACGGCGAGAAGTGCGTTCGCGTTCGCGAGTACTACGACCGCGATCGCGCCCTGCGGGCGATCGGCGCCTCCGAGCTTGCCGAGCCGTGAGCTGACAGCGCAGGAGCGGCGGCTGGAGCTGGCGCTGCGCGGCTTCGCGCTGCTCTTCGTCGGGTTCGCGATCAGCTACCTGCTCGGCGGCGCTTTGCACGAGCCGACCGAGTTTCCCTTCGTCGCCAACTCGGTCGCAAAGGACGGGATGTTCGCGATCCTCGCCTTCATCGCCGCGGGGGACGTGCGCCGCAACGGCTGGGCCGCGCTGGTGGTGATCGCCGGGCATGTGCTGATCGTCGGGTCTCTGCTGTTCATGCTCGTTCTCGGTCGCACGGATTCGGTCAACGGGTCGTTTGGCGAGCCGCTCGGGATCGCCGTCCCCGATCCGACCGTGCTGCTGCTGATCTGGCTGGCGCTCGCCTCGTTCGTGGTGCTGCTGCTGACCGTGCTCTATCGCTCCGCCGCCCGCGCCCGCTACCGGCTCCGCTACCTCGCGCCGCACCAGCACCGCACCGCGATGGCGATGGCGGAGGTGCTGGTGATCGGCCCGGATGAGCTGCTCACGCCGGAGGAGGTCGCCGAGGGCATCGACGACTACCTCGATTCCTTCACCGCACGCCAGAAGTGGAAGGCCAAGCTGGCGCTCTCGGTGCTGACGGCCTATCCGCTGGTGCGGCTGCGGCCGCCGTTCGCGCTGATGTCGCCCGAGCGGCGCCTCGAGTTCATCGAGAACTGCTTCCATCGCGACGTCGCCGAGCGTCGCCTGCCCGGCTTCCTGCGGCGGCCGGTGCAATCGATGCTGTTCGCCGCCCACAACCTGGCGGTGATCGGCTACTACGCGGACCCCCGCACCTTCGAGGGGACCGGCTACGTGCCCTTCTCCAAGCGCCAGCGCTACGCCGAGGCGATCAAGCGTGTGGACCCGAACCGGCCCAGCCTCAACGTCCGCAGCCCCAACGAGGTCGACGCCGAGCGGATCAGCGCCGACGTCGCGATCGTCGGCAGCGGCGCCGCGGGATCGATCCTCGCCGACCGTCTGCTGGGGGCCGGCCGTGAGGTCACGGTGCTCGAGGGGGGCCCGCATGTCGATCCCCGCGAGTTCTCCGAGGACGAGCGGGTGCAGCTCTCGGCCCTGTTCTCCGACGGGGCAATGCAGATGTCGCGGGACGCCCGCTTCCAGGTGCTGCAGGCCAAGTGCGTGGGAGGCGGGACCGTGATCAACAACGCGGTCTGCTTCGACCTCGCCGACCCCTCGATCGAGCGATGGAACGACCCCGACGGCCTCGACGCCGGCCTCGACCGCGACCGCCTCGCAGCCTCGTTCAAGGCGATGCGCGAGTTCTTCCCCGTGACGAGCCAGGAGAAGACGCCGCTGGAGGCCGGCGGCCTCAAGATGGCCGAGGGTGTGAACGCCCTGGGACTGGATGCCGACGGAGCCTTCGGGGTCGTCGAGGCGAATCTCCACGACTGCCTCGGCAGCGGCTACTGCAACATCGGCTGCCCCTATGGCAAGAAGCTCGACGCGCTCGCCTTCACCCTACCTCGCGCCCAGGCCCGGTTCGGAGACGCGCTGCGCGTCTACAGCGAGTGCCTCGCCGAGCGCGTCAAGCCGTCCAACAACGGGGGCGGAGCCGAGATCGAGGCCCGACTCAGCGACGGCCGCCGTCTGCGGATCGACGCCAAGCAGGTGGTGGTCTCGGCCGGCGCGCTCGCCTCCAGCCTGCTGCTACAGCGCAGCGGGCTTGGCGGCAAGCGGGTCGGCAAGGGGCTCTCCTTCAACGTCGGCGCGCCGATGACCGGTGACTTCGCCGAGCGGCTGGACTCCTTCGACGGCCTTCAGATCTCCCACGCCTACAAGCCGCCGGGCGAGGACCAGCTGATCTTCGAGGCCTGGTTCAACCCGGTCGGGACCCAGGCGCTGCTGATGCCCGGCTGGTTCTCGGACCACTACGAGAACATGCGCCGCTATCCGCACCTTGCCTGCGTCGGCGTGGTGATCGGCTCGCAGAGCAACGGCCGGATCAAGCCCGGCTTCCGCGGGCGCGGCATGAAGCTCGACTACGTCCCCACCGAGTCGGATCTGAGGCTGATGACCAGGGGGCAAAAGCTGGCCGGGCGGATCCTGCTCGCGGCGGGCGCGCGGCGGGTGATGCCGCTCACCTTCCGCTCGCTCTCCTTTACCGAAGCCGCGCAGCTGGAGGAGCTCGACGAGGTGATCCGCGACAACACCGACATCCAGCTCCACACCTCGCACCCGATGGGCGGCAATGCGATCAGCCGCAAGCCGGACAAGGGCGTGGTGGACGAGCGCTTCAAGCTGCACGGCACCGATGGCATCTACGTCTGCGACGCCAGCGTCTTTCCCGCCGCCGCCACCGTCAATCCGCAGCTGACGGTGATGGCGCTGGCCGACTACGCGGCGCCGCTGATCGCCCGCGGATAGCCTCCGCGCGGAGGCAGTCGTGGCGGAGAGGCACATCGAGCTGGTCAAGAGCGGCTTCGAGCACTGGAACCGCCAGGACCCGAGCTGGGTGCT
>CAYZPZ010000075.1:0-8636 GCA_964480205.1 uncultured Conexibacteraceae bacterium | reverse complement strand
GGAGCTGACCCGCAAGTCCAAAGGCCGCCCCGGCAACCTGAGCGAGCGCGAGCGCTGGCGCTTCTCGTTCCTGGTCCGCCAGGCGGCCACCGGCGACGGCGACGAGGACTGGGGCGCCGTGGCGAAGTCCCTGCCCGGGCTGTTCCCGCCCGCCGCCGTCGCCGACGCCTGGACGCGTCTGCGCCGCTGAGCCACGGCCGGGCATCGGCCTAAGCTTTGGGGGAGGCGCCCGGGTAGCTCAACTGGTGGAGCAGCGCTCTTGTAAAGCGCAGGCTGCGGGTTCGAGTCCCGCCCCGGGCTTATGCAGGAGCTGCGCTGGCGCGACGCCTCCGTGGGCCGCAGCGTGCTGATGCGGGCGGGCTTGCTCGCCGAGGCGGCGGACGCTCTCGCAGCCGAGGGCTGGGAGGACTATGAGCTGCTCACCACCGAGCGCGCCCTGGAGGGGGCCCCCGGCCTGGCCGAGGCCGCGGGGAAGACGCACCTCGTCCCCCACGGGCCGGTCCCCGAGGCTTCGGCCGCCGTGATCGACCAAGTCGGTTCGGAGCGCCTGGTCGCCCTCGGCGGCGGCCGGGTGATCGACTCGGCCAAGGCGATCGCCGCGGTCCGCGGAGGCGAGGTCGCGGCGCTGCCGACCACGCTCTCGGGCGCGGAGATGACCGCGATCCACCGGCTGCCCGAAGGCCATGAGGGAACCCCCGGCGTGCGGCCCGTCCTGGTCCTCGCCGACGCCGAGGCGATGACCAGCCTGCCCGAGCCTCAGCTGCGGGCCACCGCGATGAACGCCCTGGCCCACGGCGCCGATTCGCTCTGTACGCCGCTCGCCGACGAGCTCTCACGCGCGCCCGCGCTGCGCGGCGCCCGGCTTATCGCCGGCGCCCTCGACGCCTCCCGCGAGGAGCGCGACGCCTCGGCGCTCGCCCTCGGCGCCCTGCTCAGCGCCCACGCGCTCGACCGGGCGGGGCTGGCGATGCACCACGTCCTCAGCCAGACCGTGGTCCGCGTCTGCGGTACGCCGCACGCCGAAACCAACGCGGCCGTGCTGCCACCGGTGATGGAGGAGATGGGCGGGCGGGCGCCCGAGCAGATCGCCTCCCTGGCCGAGTCGCTTGGCACCCCGATGGAGGCGATTCGCGATCGGATCGAGCAGCTCGCCGGTGGTCGGCGCCGGCTGGGCGAGCTCGGCGCCGACCGCGACCGGTTCGCCCAGGTGCTGGACACCGCCCTCGCCCGCCCCGAGCTCGACGGGATGACTCCGGGAGAGGTCGGCCGGGACGACCTCGCCCGGATCCTCGAGCGCGCCTGGTAGCGCCGCGTCTGTAACTGGCCCCGAGGGGGCGTGTTGGTCTTAGGCACGATGGACGAGGAGAGGCTGCTCAGCTATCACCGCTTCACGCGGGAGCGTGGCGTCAACCGCATCCTCTACGTGCTCGCCCGGGCGCTCCTGCAGCCCTTCTTCCTCGTCTACTTCCGGCTCACCAGGATCGGCCGCGAGCACGGACGAGTGGCTGGGCCCTTGATCGTCGCGGGCAACCACCGCAGCTTCCTCGACCCGTTCGTGATCGCTGTCTGCCTTCCCTGGGGGCGCCCGCTTCACTTCGTGGCCAAGGTCGAGTTGTTCGAGCGGCGCTGGCAGGGCTGGATCCTCAACCGGCTCGGTGCCTACCCGGTCCGCCGCGGCCAGTCCGACCAGGAGACCGTGATCACCTCGCGCCAGGTGCTGGCGCGCGGCGGGGCGGCCTGCATCTTCCCGGAGGGAACCCGGATCCGCAGCGGGTCCCTCGGGCGGCCCAAGCGAGGCTTCGGCCGGATGGCTCTCGAATCAGGGGCCGCCGTGCTGCCGGTCGCGGTTCACGGCACCGAGCGGGTCCGCGACGGCTGGCGGATCAGGCCGCGCAAGGTCAAGGTCCGGGCCGGCCGGGCCCTCACCTTCCCCCGCACCTCAGATCCCTCGCCCGCCCTCGCCAACTCGGTCGGGGCCCGGATCTGGCCGGTGATCGAGCTGCAGTGGGAGTGGCTCGGCGGACTGCCACCGCTGCGCAAGGCGGCGGTGATCGGGGCGGGCAGCTGGGGCACGTCGGTGGCCGTGCTGCTCGCCCGCGGCGGGCTGGACGTGCAGCTCGGCTGCCGAACCGACGAGCAGGCGGAGGAGATGGCGAAGAGCCGCGTCAACGAGCGGTACCTGCCGGGGGTCCGCCTCCCCGACGGCCTGGTCGTCAAGCGAACGGCGGAGATCGAGCTCGCCGGGATGGACCTGGTCTGCCTCGGGGTGCCGTCGAAGGGCCTGCCCGCGGTGGTCGGCGCGATCGGCGCCGGGGTGGGGGAGCGCACATCGGTGCTGATGCTCAGCAAGGGCCTGGTCTCGCCGATGGGTGCGCTGCCCTCTGATTACGTGGCCGAGCGCGTGCACGGCCGGGCGATCGCCGGGCTGGGCGGCCCCGCTCACGCCAAGGAGGCCGTGTCGGGGACGGCGGCGCTGGTGCTGGGCAGTACCGACCCCGATCTGCGCAGCCAGCTCGGCGAGGTCTTCGACGAGGCTGGCCTGGTCTGCGAGAGAACCGACGACATCGCCGGTGTGGAGATGGCCGGAGTTGCCAAAAACGCCGCGGCGGTGGCGGCCGCGGCGGCCGAGGTGCACGGAATGAACGCTGCCGGGATCGCCACCGCCGAGGTGTGGCGCGAGTGCCTGGAGTACGCGAAGCTGCGCGGCGGCGACCCCCACACCTTCTCCGGGCTGGCCGGGGTCGGCGATCTCACGGCGACGATCCTCGCTCCCAACAGCCGCAACCGCCGGGCAGGCGAGCTGCTCGGACAGGGGACGTCCGCCACCGAGATCCTCGCCATCCTCGGCCAGGCCTCCGAGGGCCTGGACACGGTGCCGCTGCTGGCCGATACCGTGACCAAGGCAGGCATCGACGCCCCCGGGCTCGCCGGCTTGGCGCGACTGATCGCCGGCGAGATCTCGCCGGGGGAGTGGATGGCGGGGCTGAGGCGCGCCGAACGCGCGAGGCGTGCTGCATAGGGGTGCCATCTCCCTGGCGGGACAGGCCCCAAGCGGCGGGGGTACGCTTGCCCTGTGCCAAAGGCCACCGAGACGCCCGCCCTCAGCGGCGAGGCCAAGACGGAGCTCGACCGCGCGTTCGAGCAGCTCTATCGCGACCATCTGCGTGACGTCTACTCGTACTCCTACTACCGGGTTGGCAACCACCACGACGCCGAGGACCTCACCGAACAGGCCTTCCTGCAGGCCTACCGCCATTTCGAGCGGGCGCGGCGCGAGTCGAACGGCCGCCCCCTCCGCCCCTGGCTCATCCGCATCGCACACAACCTGGCCTCCAACTACCACCGCGACCGGGCGCGGCGACCGCAGGCCCCATTCGACGAGAGCGACCCGATCGCGGCACCGCACGCCACCGAGCGCATCGTCGAGGGCCGCGCGGAGCTGCAGCGCGTGATCGACGGGCTACAGAGGCTGCCGGGAGATCGCCGCGAGGCGCTGATCATGCGGTTCGCGCTCGGCATGGACAACCGCGAGATCGCCCGCGCCCTTGGCCGTACCGATGGCGCCACCAAGGTGTTGATTCACAGAGCGATCAAGCAGCTCGAACAGGAGGTGGATCCGGATGGCTGAGAGCGAAGAGCGGCGCGCAGACGTCGAGGGGCTCCTGCGCTCGGCGCTGCGCCCGATCGAGCCGCCGGAGAAGCTTCCGCAGCGGGTCGAGGACACGCTCAGCGCGGTGACCGAGGCGGCCGCCGAGGAGCTCTCCGCGTGGGCCGAGGAGCTCTCCGAGTCCGAGCTGGCCGCGCTGCGCGACCCGCGCAACTGGCTGCGGCCGGCCGCTGCTGCCGCCGCGGGAGGAGTGGCCGGCGGAGCGCTGCTGCTGCTCGAGCTGCGGCGGAGACGCCGCCCCCACGGCGCCTCCGCCATCGCTCAGCAATTGCGCTCGCGCCTGCCCGGCTAAGCGGGGGCGGGAGCCGTGCCGCGGCCGGTGCCCAGCGCCGCGAGCACGCCGGTGGCCCCGAGGATCACGTGCAGCCAGTTGTCCTCGGTGTTGACCGGAACCAGATCGATCAGGACGTTGTCCTCGGCGATGAAGCCGATGCCTCCGTCGCCGGTCGCGATGAAGCCGAGCGCGGCCAGCACCAGGTAGAGCACGCCGACGCCCAGCGCCGTCGCGCGCGCGGGGCCGCCCGCCGCGATCAGCAGCACGCCGCCGATCGCCAGGTGAACCAGGTTGTGCCACCCGTTGACCGCGAGGATTCCGAACGCCTCGTCCGCCTTGATGCTGTCACCGGCGGCGAAGCTGGCCTCGTAGAAGAAGCCGATGATCCCGGCGATGACGAGGACGCCACCGACCAGTAAGCAGTACAGCCTGGCTGGGCTTGACGCATCCATCCCAGTACCTCCTTTGTGGAGAACTTCGGGTAACTCCCTCATTGGCACTATTGCCCGGAGACCGGACGCTTGAACCGGTGATCTAGCCTCCCGGCCTTGGCTCAGACCTGCTACCGCCATCCCTCCCGCGAGACAGGCGTCTCGTGCTCGAACTGCGGGCGACCGATCTGCCCGGAGTGCATGACCACGACCCCGGTCGGGATGCGCTGTCCGGAGTGTGCGCGCGAGCGGACCACCGTGCGCGCCGGAGCCGGAGCACTCGCGGCCGCTGCGGTGCCCTACGCCACCTACGCCCTGATCGGGCTCAACGCGATCGTCTTCCTGGCCGAGCTGATGGCGGGCGGCGGCGCGGCGACCTCCGCGCGGGGGGGCGCGGAGCTCATGGTCGATGGCGGCCTCTGTGGGAACGCGGTCGGCGACGGCGGCGTATGCGCGGTCGGCCGCACCGGTGTCGTCTCCGACGGGGGCGAGGTCTTCCGGCTGGTGACCGGCGGCTTCCTGCACGCTGGGGTCTTCCACCTGCTGCTGAACATGTTCGCCCTCTACATCCTCGGCAGCATCCTGGAGCCGGCGATCGGCACCGCCAGGTTCCTGGGCATCTACTTCGCGGCCCTGCTCGCCGGCTCGTTCGGAGCGCTGCTGCTCTCCGATCCCAACCAGGTGACGGTGGGCGCCAGCGGCGCGGTCTTCGGACTGATGGGCGCCGGCTTCGTCATAGCCCGCCACCGCGGCCTCGACCAGGTCGCCTCACAGATCGGGCTTTTCGTCGTCCTCAACCTGATCTTCACCTTCTCGGTTCCGGGGATCTCGATCGGCGGCCACCTGGGAGGGCTGATCGGAGGCGGGCTGCTGGCGTTGCTGCTCTCCTACGTCGAGCGGGGATTCAGCGGCGGCACGGCCCGTGCGATCGAGGCGGCCGGGATCGGGTTGGTCGTGGTCGGCTCGGTGGCCGGGGCCCTCGCCGTCGCCGGCGGCGCCTCCGCCTAGCGCTCGTTGTCGTCTGGACGCCCGCTGAGCTTGCGGTCGACATGGTCGGCGGCCTCCCTGCCGGCCTCGATCGCCAGCTCGGCGAGGCTGCGGCCTGCGCGGACCACGCTGCCGGCCAGCTCGCGACTCGCTCTCACCGGATTTGTGGCGGCCGAGCGGGCGCCCCTGATCAGGGTGCCGGGCAGGTCGGTGGCCGCGCTGAGGCCGGGTTCCTGGCCCGTCTCGGCGTCCCGCGGCGATCCGGCCGCGCGCTCGCGGGCCGCCTTCGGCGCCCAGCCGCCGGGCTCCCCGGCGCCGGCCTGCGCCCCCGCGCCGTCCGCCCGCGCGGTGTCCCCGGCCGCCGCGTGCCTGCGTTCGGCCTCGCGCTTGAGGTCCTCGACCGAGCGCCTGACCAGCTGCTTGTGCACCCGGCGCGCCACCGGTCCGGGCACGGGGATCGCGGGGTCGGCCCCGAGCTTGTAGGTGGCGCGTGTTCGCTCGGGCCCCGCCTCCTCGAGGCTGTAGACGCCGTCGACGTCGCGCATCCCATTGCCCTCCACGAAGTCCCACTCGATCGTCTCCGGGGGGCGATAGCGGTAACGCAGCGTGTAGTCGATCTTGCGGACCTTGGCGTCGACGAACAGCCGGACCTCCTCGCCCAGTCCGTCCTCGGTTCGACTCAGCACCTCGACCGACTCCACCGCGTTCTGCCAGCGCGGGAAGCTCTCGTAGTCGACGATCGCCTCGAAGCAGGTGCGGACGGGGGCGTCGATCTCGAGCGCGTGCTCCGCCCAGTTCAGGCCCATCTCATCTCCTCGCGCTCGCGCGCTCGGGCAGGTTCACCTCGCCGAAGCCGACGGCCGGCGGCGCCGGCATCAGGTCCGGGTGGGCGAGGTGGGCGAGCAGCTCGACGCCGTCGACCAGGCGCGGCCCGGGGCGCGAGAAGGAGGCCGCCGCGTCCACCGCGACCACTCGATCCGGCCCCAGCGCTCCCAGCTCGGCGGCGTGGTCGAGCGCCTCGCGCTCGGCGCGCTGCGCGTCCCAGCCGCAGGGCATCACCACCACCAGCTGGGATCCGGCCGCGGCCAGCTCCCGCCACTCGGCGGTGCGCGACTTGGCGCCGGCCTCGCCGAGCACGTCGGTGCCGCCGGCGATCTCGATCATCTCCGGCACCCAGTGGCCGCCGACGAAGGGGGGATCGAGCCACTCGAGGGCGAGCAGGCGCGGGCGTGGCGTCCCCGCCACGGCGTCGCGCACGGAATCCAGCCGATCCTCGAGCTCGCCCCGCAGCGCCGCCGCTCGCTCGGCCGCGTCGGTCGCCTCGCCCAGGCGGGTGACGTCCGCGAGCACCTCGCCCACGGTGGAGGGGTCCAGCGAGATCACCTGGGGCCGGGTGGCGAGCCGCTCGGCGACGGCGCGGACGTCCTCGTAGGAGACCGCGCAGACCTCGCAGACCGCCTGGGTCGCGATCAGATCCACCTCCAGCCCTTCCAGCACCCCCTCGTCGAGCTGGTAGAGGTGGCGGCCGGAGCCGACCTGCTCGCGCACCGCGGCGTCGATCTCGGCGGCGGTTGGTCCGGCCGCGGTGTTTGTGGCGGCCGTTGATGTCGGGATGACCGACCGGGTCAGATGCGGCTTGGCCGCGGCCTGGGGCGGGTAGTCGCACTCGTGGGTGACGCCGACGACCTGGTCGCCGAGCCCGAGTGCGAAGAGCAGCTCGGTTGCGGAGGGGACTAGGCTCGCGATTCGCACCCTTCGACTATGCCACTTTCACGAAGGAGGCCAGATGGCGAGGTTGAACGAAGAGGAGATCACCGAGGGCCTGTCCGAGCTGCAGGGATGGGAGCGCGACGGTGAGGCGATCACGAAGAAGTTCGACCGCGGCGACTTCGTCGGCTCGGTCAAGTTCGTCGACTCCCTGGTCGAGCCCGCCGAGGAGATGAACCACCATCCCGACCTCTCCATCTCCTGGAGCGAGGTCAAGGTCTCGATCACGACCCACGCCGAGGGAGGGCTCACCGCCAACGACTTCGAGCTGGCGAAGAGAATCGAAGCACTCGCCTAGCGCCGCCCGACGAGGGGCCCCGCCACCGGGGGCGCGGGATAGCGACTGCTAGCCTTGCCCCGTCGGGCGATGAACGACGACGATCCTTCGAGTACCGGCCCCTCACGGGGCGCCCTTGAGCGTCCCGCGACGGGTGCCTGAGCTGTCGCCATGACCGCGATCTTCCTTGCGCTCGTCGTCCTGCTGATCTTCGTCAACGGTTTCTTCGTCGCCGCCGAGTTCGCGCTGGTCCGCTCGCGCCACTCGCGCATGGAGGAGCTGGTCAAGGAGGGGGTCCGCGGCGCGCAGCTCGCGCTGCGCCAGATGGAGCGCGTCGACGAGTACGTCGCCGCCTGCCAGGTGGGCATCACGATCGCCTCGATCGGAATCGGCTTCCTGGGCGAGCCAGCCGTCGCGGAGCTGATCAGGCCAGTGTTCGGGGACGCCCTCAGCCACGGCCTGGCGACGGGTCTGGCGGTGGCTATCGCCTTCACCCTGATCACCTACTCGCACGTCTTGGCCGGAGAGCAGGCGCCGAAGATGATCGCGATCGCCTCGGCCGAGCGGATCATGCGCGCCATCTCCGGGCCGCTGGAGGTGTTCCGCAAGCTGTTCAGGCCGTTGGTGGTGCTGACCAACTCGCCGGCTCGGTTCTTCGTCAACCGGGTGCTGAGGATGGACATCAAGTCAGACGCCGAGGCGGCCACCTCAGAGGAGCTCCAGGTGCTGATCTCCCGCAGCGCCGTCGGCGGTGATCTCGATCCGGGGGAGGCGATCATGCTGCGCGGCGTCTTCCATCTGCACGAGCAGGAGGCTCGCGAGGTGATGACCCCGATCCCGGCGGTGGTCACCGTCGACTACTCCGCCGGTGTCGCGGAGGCGATGAAGCTCTGCTGGTCCTCGGGCCACACCCGCCTGGTGGTGGTCGAGGACGGAAACGCCGACCGCGTGCGAGGCATCGTCCACGCCCTGCGCCTGAACAAGCTGCTGATGAGCGAAGGGCCGGATGCCCGGATCGAGAGCGCGGTGCGCGACGCTCTCATCGTTCCCGAGACCAAGCCGCTCGACGACCTGCTCGCGGAGCTTCAGCGGCAGCGCTCCTCGATGGGCGTGGTCGTCGACGAGTACGGGCGCACCGTGGGCATCGTCACCATCGAGGACATCCTCGAGGAGGTGGTGGGCGAGATCGAGGACGAGACCGACCCGCTGGCGGGGTCGCTGCGCCAGCTCTCC
>CAYZPZ010000074.1:0-8707 GCA_964480205.1 uncultured Conexibacteraceae bacterium | reverse complement strand
CGAGTACCAGGAGTACCTGGAGCGGATCGAGGCCCTGGTCGCGGTCGTAAACCACCGGCACGGCACCACCGACTGGATGCCGATCGACCTGCGCATCTACGAGAACTTCCCTGAGGCGGTTGCCCGCTACAAGCACTTCGACCTGCTGATGGTCAACTCGCTCTTCGACGGCATGAACCTGGTCGCCAAGGAGGCACCGGCGGTGAACACCCGCGACGGGGTGGTGATGCTCTCGGAGAACACCGGCGCGCACGAGGAGCTCGGCGACTGCACGCTCTCGGTCAACCCGTTCGACATCCAGGAGCAGGCCGACACCATCCACCGGGCGCTGACCATGGAGCCCGAGGAGCGGCGGCTGCGGGCGGCGCGGCTGAAGCAGATCATTTCCTCACGCGATCCCGGCGACTGGGTCGACGAGCAGCTCGGGGACATCCGCGCCAAGCACGAGAAGCGCCCGAGCAGGGTCTGAGCCTCAGCGCTCGAAGCCGAACCGCTCCCGGGAGGCGGAAGGGGGCGCGGGCAGGACCGTGGCCGACGCTGCCACGGGGGGCGACGGCGAGGCCGAGACGCGCTGGGGCCGGCGGCGCGAGGTCGGTTCGCGGCCGCGTCTGCGCGGTCGGTTCGGCCGCTTGCGGGGGGGCTTGCGGCGGGCGCGGGGTCGCTCGCGGGCCGACTTCGGGGCGGGGCGGCGGCTGAGCGCCGGCGGCGCCTCGAGCGCGGGCTCGGGCTCGGGCGGTGCCAGGCCGACGTCGGGCGGAGGCGGGGGCGCTTCGCTGGAGAGCAGCGAGGGGAGGGTCAGCGCCGCCGCGATCACCGCGATCGCGATCCCGGCGCTGCGGCCCGCGGCGTCCCATCTGATCCGGCGCGACGACACGAGATGCTGAGGGACGGCCCGCCCAGACCTCTCCCCCCGGCCCGAGTCGCGCGGCTATCATGGCGGCCGCCGTCCGCGATCACGCGGTTCCCGTTGGATTCGCCGGGGATCGCCTGAGGATGGCGTTGCTTCGTTATGAGCCGACACTACGAACTCGTACTGATGCTGGACCCGGTCGCCGACGACGCGGCGCGGGACAAGCTGGCCGATGAGGTCCGCCAGCGGATCGAGAGCCGAGGCACGCTGGACCGGGCCGATTCGTGGGGGATGCGCAAGATGGCGTACGAGATCCGTGAGCGAAACGAAGCCGACTATCGCTACTACCGCTTCCAGGGTGAGAACGAGCTGCTGGACGAGCTCAACCACAGCCTCGGGATCGCCGACGGCGCGCTGCGCTTCCGGATCTTCCGGGTCGACCCCGAGACCCCCGCGAACCCCCCTCCCGCGACCGAGCGCCCGGCATACGTGGGCGACGGCCGCGGCGAGCGCGGTGGCGGACGCTCCCGGCGCGAGGAGTAGCCGACCCCGGGCCGATGAGCGAGGGTCGGCCCGCCAGCTTCCGGCTCGCCCAGCTCAACGTGGCCCGGGCCAAGCACCCGCTGGACTCGCCGCAGTTGGCGGGGTTCGTGGCCGCCCTGGAGCCGGTCAACGCGCTGGCCGACGTCGCTCCCGGGTTCGTCTGGCGCCTGCAGACCGAAGAGGGTGACGCGACCTCGATCCGCGCCTACGAAAACGAGCTGATGATCGTCAACATGTCGGTCTGGGAGTCGATCGAGGCGCTGTGGCGCTTCGTCTACGGCGGCGGGCACCTGGCGGTGATGCGCCGGCGCCGCGCGTGGTTCGAGCGGATCGAGAGCCATATGGTCCTGTGGTGGGTCCCCGACGGCCACCTCCCGTCGGTTGAGGAGGCGACGCAGCGCCTCGAGCTGCTGCGCCGCGACGGACCCGCGCCGGACGCCTTCACCTTCAAGCACCGCTTCCCGCCGCCGCAGTTTGCGGCGATATCCGGGTAAGGGGGGAGAGAAACCGCCGGGACGCGACTTAAGATCGCAGTTCGGAATCGAATCTAGAGGAGACGATCAATTTGGCGGCCTCGAACATCAATGTGGTGGCGATCACGGGCAACCTGACCAAGGACCCCGAGCTGCGCTCGACCCCCAGCGGGACCTCCGTCTGCAAGCTTCGCGTCGCGGTCAACAGCCGACGCAAGGATCAGAGCGGCGAGTGGGTTGACAAGCCCAACTACTTCGACGTCACCGTCTGGGGCGCGCAGGGCGAGAACTGCGCCAACTACCTCTCCAAGGGTCGGCCGGTCGCGGTCCAGGGCCGGCTCGACTGGCGCGAGTGGGAGACGCAGGAGGGCGGAAAGCGCCAGGCGGTGGAGATCATCGCCGACAGCGTCCAGTTCCTCGGCTCGCGCTCGGACAACCCGGGCAACAGCGGCGGAGGCGGCAACGGCTTCCAGGCGCAGTCCGACGTCCCCGCCGACACCTCCGACTTCGAGCCCGCCCAGGTCGGCTCGCAGGGCTCATCCGAGGGCGGCTCGGACGACGATATCCCCTTCTAGCGCCCGCAAGGCGCCTCCTCCCGGCGAGGCCCCGTCCAGCGGGGCCTCGTTCGCGTTCGCGGCTGTACCATTGCGGCTCGCAGCCCGGCACGGCTCCGGCCGTGCCGCTTCTTTGAGGACACCAGACAGACCATGGCCAGACAGCAGAAAGCAGGTCCGGGCGGCCCCGGCGGCGGCGGGCGCCGCAGGCGCGGCCCCAGCGACCGCAACCGCCCGCGCAAGTACACGCGGATCAACGTCGAGCAGATCGACTACAAGGACCTGGCCACCCTGCGGCGGTTCATCTCGGACCGCGGCAAGACTCGCTCCCGCCGGGTGACCGGCCTCTCGCGCCGCCATCAGCAGCAGCTGGCGCTGGCGGTGAAGCGGGCCCGCGAGCTGGCGCTGCTGCCCTACGTCGGCGAGCGCTGAGCCGGTGGCCGACGCGGTGCTGCTCAAGGAGGTGGAGGGACTCGGCGAGCCCGGCGACGCCGTCGACGTCTCCCCCGGGTATCTGCGCAACTACCTGATCCCTCGCAAGCTCGCCCAGCCCGCCACCAAGGGCGCGCTGGAGGACGCGCGACGGCGGTTGGAGCGCGCCGAGCAGCTGGAGCGCGAGGCGGCCGAGCGCGCTGATGAGACCGCCGCTCTGCTGGGCAAGACGGTGTTGACGATCAGCCACGAGGCCGGCGAGGACGGCAAGCTGTTCGGCTCGGTCACAACCAAGGAGATCGCCGACGCGATCCAGGCGGCACGCGGCCTCAAGATCGACCGCAGGAAGATCCAGCTCGCCGATCCGATCCGCCAGACCGGCACTTACATGGTCGAGATCGAGGTCGGCGGCGGCGTCACCGCGAAGGTGAAGACGATCGTCGCCGAGGCCAAGTAGGGCCCGAACCGCCGCCCGCCTCTCTCGCTCCGAACAGGCGATCCCCGCGGGAGCAACCGCGAAATTCCTCGTCCGCAAATACCCGGAACAGGCGTGGCGCCAGGCACGGTCTTGTGATTCTCTAGTGATCGTCCAGTGGAGAGGCCCCGCCGCCGGGGGAAGAGGATTCTCCGCCGGACCCTTATCCAGACTTGGGGGGATGAGCAGTCTCACGACTGTGGGATGCGGCAACCCGAGATAGGCATGGCCACAAAGGAAACGACCAAAGGCATCGTCCCCCCGCAGAACCTGGAGGCGGAGGAGTCGGTTCTGGGCGCGATGATGGTCTCCGCGGCGACCATCGAGCCGGTGTTGCTCGAGGTGCGCCTGCAGGCCGAGGACTTCTACCGCGACCGCCACCGCCTGATCTTCGAGGCGATCACCCGCCTCAACGAGTCGGGCGACCCGGTCGATGTGCTCACCGTCTCCGAGGCGCTCTCCCAGAACGGCGGGCTCGAGAAGGTCGGCGGCAAGGACGTGGTCGCCAGCCTCGCCGCCAAGGTCCCCGCCCCCGGCAGCGCCAAGCACTACGGCCAGATCGTCAAGCAGAACGCGTTGCTTCGCCGCCTCGACGCCGTGGCCAAGCAGATCCAGGCGAGCGTCGCGGGCCGCGAAGGCGACGCCGCCGCGATGGTCGAGCAGGCCGAGCGGGCCCTCTTCCAGGTCGCGCACGAGGAACAGGCGGCCGACTTCCGCGAGATCGGCGCCATCCTCGCGGAGGAGATCGACAAGCTCGAGGCGCTCGCCAAGGGCGACAGCGACGTCACCGGCACCCCCTCGGGCTTCCGCGACATCGACCGCCTCACCGGCGGCTTCCAGCCCAACAACCTGATCGTGATCGCTGCAAGGCCGGCGATGGGAAAGTCGGCGCTGGTCTGCAACATCGCCGAGAACGTCGCGGTCAAGCACGGCAAGCCGGTGGCGCTGTTCTCGCTGGAGATGTCGGAGATGGAGCTCTCGCATCGCTTCATCGCCTCCCAGGCTCGGATCTCCGGGGACCGGCTGCGCCGAGGCAAGGTCTCCAGCAGGGACTGGCCGAAGGTGGTCAAGGCGTGCAACCGGCTGGAGACGGCGCCGCTCTGGATCGACGCCTCCGCGGACCTGGGGCTGCTCGAGCTGCGCGCGAAGGCACGGCGGCTGCACGCGCAGGAGCGCCATCGCGGCGGCCTCGGGCTGGTGATCGTCGACTACATGCAGCTGATGCGCGCCGACGACCCCCGCGCCAACCGAGTGGAGCAGGTGGGACAGTTCAGCCGGGGTCTGAAGATCCTGGCGGGCGAGCTCAACGTGCCGGTGATTGGCCTCTCCCAGCTCTCGCGGGCACCCGAGCAGCGGCCCGACAAGCGCCCGATCCTCTCCGACCTGCGCGAGTCGGGCAACATCGAGCAGGACTCGGACCTGGTCGCCTTCATCTACCGCGACGAGTACTACAACGGCGACGAGTCCGAGGATCCCGGAGTCGCCGAGCTGATCTTCGCCAAGCACCGCAACGGACCGGTCGGGACCAAGAAGCTCGCCTTCATCGAGCACTACCCCCGCTTCGCCGACCTCACCAGCCAAGAGAAGCCGGTCGAGCAACCCGCCGGCGAGGGACCCCCGATCGGCGAGGACGGCGGCTCCTTCGGCGAGGAGCCTCCGTTCAGCGACGCCGCCGGGGACGGCTGAGTGCGGCCCAACGCGCAACCGGCCGAGCGCAGGCCCTGCCCGCTCGGCGTCTGCGACGGCTCGGGCTGGATCCTGGGTCCGGAGGACGTGGCCCGACCCTGCGAGTGCCGCGAGCGGGTCGTGGCGCGGGCGCGCTCGCGCGGCGTCGCCTCGGTGATCCCGCCCAAGTACCGCGGGGTGTCCTTCGATCGACCCCCGGTCAGCCTGATCAGCGACGCCGTGATGCAGCCCGTGCGCGACTTCTGCGACCAGATAGAGGAGAAGATCGACTCCGGCCGGGGCCTGTGGCTCTACGGCGGGCCCGGCACGGGCAAGACCACCCTGGCGATGCTGGTCTCACGGGTCGCGCTGGAGGCGGGGCGCTCGGTGGCGATCTACTCGCTGCCGAAGCTGCTGGCCCGGATCCGGCGCACCTACGACGCCGACGCCGGCGAGCAGTCCTACCTGGAGTTCTTCGAGAGGCTGACCGGCGTCGATCTGCTCCACCTCGACGACCTGGGATCCGAGAACCGGACCGACTGGGTGCTGGAGCAGCTCTACGCGCTGGTCAACGAGCGCTACGAGTCGAAGCGCTCGCTGATCGTCACCACCAACAAGAACGAGGCCGAGCTGGAGGATCAGATCGGCGAGCGCGTCGTCTCCCGCCTGGTCGAGACCTGCGAGCTGGTGCCCGTGTTCGGCGACGACCATCGCTGGCAGAGCCAGCCCGCGGAGGGTTCAGGTACCGCCGGGCAGGGAGCGGGCTCGGTCCTGGGCCCCCTGGATCACTAGCGGCGCGCGCCCGCCTCATAATCCCTGCCTGTGCCCGGATTGGTCATAGTCGGCGCTCAGTGGGGGGATGAGGGCAAGGGCAAGGTGACCGACCTGCTCGCGGAGCGGGCCGACTTGGTGATCCGCTTTCAGGGCGGCAACAACGCGGGTCACACGATCATCCGCGACGGCGAGACCTTCAAGTTCCACCTGATCCCCTCGGGAATCCTCTACCCGGGGAAGATCTGCGCGATCGGCAACGGCGTGGTGATCGACCCGCGGGTGCTCAGCGACGAGATCGACGAGCTGCGCGGGCGCGGTGTCGACGTCGGCGGGCTGCGCATCTCCGCCAACGCGCACCTGGTCATGCCCTACCACGTGCTGCTCGACACCGCTGGCGAGCTGAAGCTCGGCAAGCTGGAGATCGGCACCACCCGACGGGGCATCGGCCCCTGCTATGCCGACAAGGCCGCCCGCCTCGGCATCCGCGTCCAGGACCTGCTCGACGAGAAGATCCTGCGCAAGAAGATCATGGCCGCGATGGAGCCCAAGCAGCAGATGCTCCGCCCCTTCGCCAAGGAACCCGAGCTCGACTTGCGCACCATGGTCCAGACCTACCTCGCCTACGGGGAGCGGCTGGCGGCCCACATCGCCGACACGGCCAAGCTCTGCTGGGAGGCGCTGGACCGCGACGCGACCGTGCTCTTCGAGGGCGCCCAGGGGACGATGCTCGACCTCGACCACGGCACCTACCCGTTCGTCACCTCCTCCAATCCAGTCGCCGGCGCAGCCAGCACCGGCACCGGGGTCGGGCCGCGCGAGATCGACGAGATCTGGGGCATCGCCAAGGCCTATGCCACCCGCGTCGGCTCTGGACCCTTCCCCACCGAGCTGTCAGACGAGCTCGGGGAGCGGCTGCGCGAGCGCGGCGGCGAGCTCGGCACC
Source organism: uncultured Conexibacteraceae bacterium (assembly GCA_964480205.1). Lineage (GTDB taxonomy): Bacteria > Actinomycetota > Thermoleophilia > Solirubrobacterales > 70-9 > CAYZPZ01. Next base: position 1,999 of record CAYZPZ010000074.1, on the reverse strand, counting down.
ACCACCGGGCGGCCGCGGCGCTGCGGCTGGATCGACCTGGTCGCGCTGCGCTACGGGGTGCGGCTGAACAGCATGTCGGCGCTGGTCGTGACCAAGCTCGACGTGCTCTCGGGAATCGACCCCCTGCGGCTCTGCGTCCGCTACCGGCATCCCGACGGCGCCGTCTTCGAGGAGTTCCCCTACCACCAGTCGATCATCCACACGGCCCAGCCAGAGTACGAGGAGCTGCCCGGCTTCGAGGGGGAGATCGGCGACTGCCGCCGCGAGGCCGACCTGCCCGCTGAGGCGCGCGACTACCTGACCGCGATCTCCGACCGCCTGGGGATCCCGATCGTCCTGGTCGGCGTCGGCCCCGGCCGCGAGCAGGTGATCTGGATGGGCAAGGAGGCGGAGCCGAGGCTGAGGGCCGCCGCCTAGCGCAGCGAGCCGACCGTGGCCTGGGCCCCGGTATCGATCTCCAGCGCGGGGATGCGGCCCGCCTCCACGCCCTTGCGCTCACCCCGTCGCAGCATCCGCAGCGCGAGCAGGGTCGCCGCCAGCAGCGCGGTCAGCCCGAAGCTGACCTGCAGCGAGACCACTCCCTCGCGGGTCCAGTAGACATCGCGCAGGTCGAGTAGCAGCGCAGCCTCGTCGAAGGTGAGCCCCACTCCGGCTCCGAAGCCGGCGGAGAGCGCCTTCTCGAGACGCTCGTTGGCGGTCACCAGCCCGGCCCCGCCCGCCCCGAAGGCGAGCAGGATCCCCGGCACGAAGTGGTGGATATGGCGGTCCCCGACCCGTACCGGGGCGAAGGGCCACCAGCCCGAGCGCTGCCCCCAGGTGGTGAGGCGCATCAGCACGAAGGCGCCGCAGAACCCGGTGAGAATGTTGAAGAGGACCGACTCGTGCCGCGGCGTCTGCTCGTATCCCTCTCGCGCCACCGCCACGGTGTCGCGGGTGGCCAGCTCCGCCACCTCGACCAGCGAGTCGGGCGCATCCACCTCATCGCTCTCGCGCCGGCGGCGGGCCATGCGCAGCAGCTCGCCGCCCAGCACCGCGCCGGCGGCGGCGACCGCGACCGCGGCCAGCGCCAAGGTAGGCCGATCGGCCCGGAGCGGCCTGTAGGGGCGGCGGCCGGTCAGGCGCCGCATGCGCTTGCGGATCCCGTCCATGGCCGCGTGATGCTAGCCGGAGCGCCCCGGGTCACCGCCGCCGATGTCCGCGCGGCGACTAGAGCAGGACGATGTTCTTCGCCGAGATCCCGCGCGTGATGCCGCGGAAGTCCAGCACCCGGTCGGCCTCGGAGACCACCCGCTCGTAGTCGACCTCCGGGTGGGCGGTGACGATGCAGACCAGATCGGCGCTGTCGATCTCCTCGTCCAGGTCCGCCGAGCGCAGCCCGAACTCGCTCAGCTCGGGGACATGGGGGTCGTGATAGGAGACCTCACCGCCCAGCTCTTGGGTCAGCCGGATGATCTGAAGCGCGGGAGACTCCCGGGTGTCGCCGACCCCGGCCTTGTAGGAGACGCCGAGGACAAGCACCCGCGAGCCGCGCACCGGCTTGGAGACATCGTTGAGGGCCCGCTCGATCCGGTGCACGCACCACTGCGGCTGGTTCTGGTTGACCTTCCCTGCCAGCTCGATGAACTCGGTGTAGAACTCGTGCTCGCGCGCCTTGTAGGCGAGGTAGAACGGATCGATCGGCAGGCAGTGTCCTCCCATGCCGGGGCCGGGATCGAAGCGCATGAAGCCGAACGGCTTCGTGGCCGCGGCGTCGACCACCTCCCAGACGTCGATCCCCAGGCGCTCGCAGAGCATCGCCATCTCGTTGACCATGGCGATGTTGACCGAGCGGAAGATGTTCTCGAGCAGCTTGCTCAGCTCGGCGGGCTCCGGGCCGGACACCTTCACCACCTCGTCGCAGATCTCGCCGTAGAGGGCGGCCGCCCGGTCGGTGCACTCCTCGGTCAGCCCGCCGACCACCTTCGGCGTGGTCCGCACCGTGTAGTCGGTGCGGCCGGGG
>CAYZPZ010000073.1:0-8709 GCA_964480205.1 uncultured Conexibacteraceae bacterium | reverse complement strand
GGGCGCCGGCGGCGGGGGTCCGGAGCCCCCGGCGAGCCCGGCGGCTCGCCCGGCCCGCCGCCGGACGCGGGCTGCACCGCCAGCGCTCGGGGCTTCCGATACACGACCAGGGTCCCAGCGGCCAGGTCCCCCAGGCGCTGCCTGCGCTCGCCCGCGGCGATCATGATCGGCCCGATCGCCCACAGGTCAACCAGGCGCAGCAGATTGCGGAGGCTCGCCTGCCCGAAGCGCGGCGGCTTCCCTTCGGCGGAGACCACCTCGATGCCCACCGCGTTCTTGCCGATCGTCTGTCCCCAGCGCCACTCGCTGAGCGCGAAGTAGTTGAACCAGGCGGAGAGGAAAACGAACACCAGAAGCCCGGCGGCTTCGGGGCTCTCATCGTAGATCGCCCCGAGCGCGTCGCCGAAGAGCCAGGTCAGCCCGATCAGCCAGACTGCGTTGTCGATCGTGGCCGCCAGGGCCCGCCGCCAGAAGCCGACGTAACCGCTGCGCTCAGGCATCTCGCAGATGCTCCTCGATCTCGGTGAGCGAGGAGATGGCGCCCCTGATGCGAGGGTGCTCCGCAGGTGCGAGGGTGCCCCGTCCAGGGGCAACCCGTCTTGTTGCCGAGGAGCGACCCGGTTCATGCCGGTCGATCAGCAGGGCCCGGACGCCCGCGGCCCGCGCCCCCGCCAGGTCCTCTTCGGGGGTATCGCCCACGTGCAGCGCCTCGGCGGGCTCGCAGCCGGCCAGCTCGAGGGCCACCCGGAAGATGCGCGGCTCGGGCTTTCGCGATCCGGCCCCGGCCGAGGTGACGACGCCGTCGAGCAGCGGCGCCAGCCCGCAGCGGCTCAGCACCTCGGTCAGGGAGATATCCCAGTTGGAGACGACGATCCGGGATACGCCCCGAGCCGCCAGCCCCCGCAGCGCCGCCTCGGCCTCTGGGTAGGGCTCCAAGCTCACCGCCTCGACCAGCTGCTCGGCGGTGATCTCGAAGCCGAGCTCGCGGGAGAGCAACTCCGAGCAGCGCTCCCGCAGGTTCGCCAGCGAGTCCGGGTCCCGGCCCTCGTGGGCGTGCTCGCGGTAGTAGGCCATCTCGGCGCGGACCGCGGCGATCAGTCGCTGATCGCTGATCTCGGCGGGCACCCGCTCGCGCAGGGAGGCCCAGATGGGCCGAAGCTCCACCAGGGTCCCGAGCGCATCGAGGAGGACCGCCCGCGTCACCGCGGGTCGCGGATTGCCGGATACGCGGTCAAGGCCGGGAATACTCCCAGCCCATGGACGAGAGCTTCTGGGAGGCGAATGGCGAATGGATCTCGGCGGCGATCACCATCGGGGTCGCGGTGTTGCTCGCGGTGGTGATCGACCGCTTCCTGATCGGCCGCGCGGAGCGGGTCACCTCCAACATGGAGACGGCGCAGTTCTCCCGTGAGGCTCGGACCCGTCTGCGCCTGATCCGCAGGCTGATCTTCGTGGCGATCATCCTGATCGGGATCGCGCTGGCGCTGAGCCAGTTCGCCTCGATCAAGCGCTTCGCCACCGGCATCCTGGCCTCCACCGCGGTGCTCGGGCTGATCATCGGCTTCGCCGGGCGCACCGTGATCGCCAACCTCGTCGCCGGGGTGCTGATGGCGATTCGCCAGCCGATCCGGATCGGCGATCTGATCACACTGGGCGACGAGGTCCACGGACGGGTGCTCGACATCGCCCTGACCTACACGACCGTCGACCAGGCCGACGGTTCGCTGCTGGTCGTCCCCAACGAGAAGGTCGTCAACGAGGTGGTCGTCAACCACTCCGCGGGCAACGCCCGCGACCCGGTTACGGTGGAGATCGGGGTCCCCCCCGGTGCCGATCTGGAGCGCGCGCGGGAGGCCCTGAACGCGACCGAGGTGACCTCGATCGAACTCGCCGACCTGGGCGCCGACGGCGCCACGCTCAACCTGAAGGCCGGCGTGGAGCCGGGACGCGACCGCGGCGCCCGCGCCGCCGAGGTCCGGGAGGCCGCGCAGCGCGCCCTGCGCGAGTCCGGCGTATTGCGCGACGCTTAAGCCGGCTGGCTACCCTTCCGAGGTCATGAGCGCTCGCTCCAGGCGGCGACACCGCCGAACAAGCCGCAAGCGAAATCCCTTCCTGCTCACGCTCCTGATCTTCGGGGCGACCTTCGCCCTGGGCGTGATGACGTTCGGGATCTACGTGATGGGCGTCGCCGCGGACTCCCCGGACATCGACACCCTGGAGCCGGTTCGCCAGGGTGAGAACTCGGTGATCTTCGCAGCCGACGGCACTCGCTTGGGCTACATCCAGTCCGACGAAGCCCGCACCTCCGTGCCGATGGACAAGATCCCCGAGGACCTGCAGAACGCCACGGTGGCGATCGAGGACGAGCGCTTCTACAAGCACAACGGGGTCGACGTCGAGGGCGTGGCCCGGGCCGCGGTGGAGAACCTCTCAGCGGGCGAGGTCAAGCAGGGCGGCTCGACGATCACCATGCAGTTGGTCCGCAACCTCTATATCGAGAACCCCGAGCGAGACCTGGAGCGGAAGATCAAGGAGGCCAAGCTCGCCGAGGAGATCGAGGACGATCTCTCCAAGCAGGAGATCCTCGAGCAGTACCTGAACTCGGCCAGCTACGGCACCGTCAACGGCCGCACCGCCGTCGGCGTCGAGGCCGCCTCGCAGATCTACTTCTCCAAGCCGGCCAAGGACCTGAGCCTGTCGGAGGCGGCGATGCTGGCCGGCCTCCCCCAGTCGCCGTCGCTCTTCAACCCGCTGCAGAACGAGAGCTCAGCGCTGAGTCGCCGCAACGACGTGCTCAACGAGATGGCCGAGCAGGGCTACATCAGCGCGGACGAGGCAGAGGACGCCAAGCAAGAGCCGATCGGGCTGGATCCGGGCGACCGCTACAGCGAGATCCGCGAGCCCTACTTCTTCGACTTCGTCGCCCAGCAGCTGATCGAGGAGTACGGGGTCAACACCGTCCGCCAGGGCGGCCTGCGCGTCCACACCACGGTGCTCCCGGAGCTGCAGAAGGCGGCGCGCGAGGCGATCCAGAACAACCTCGGCTACCCGGATGACCCCTCCGCGGCCGTCGTCGCCATCGATCCCAAGACCGGCTTCGTCCGGGCGATGGCATCGAGCGGCGCCTACCGCAATCAGCAGTTCAACCTGGCGGCCCAGGGCCACCGTCAGCCCGGCTCCGCCGCAAAGACCTGGGCGCTGACCGCCGCGGTGAGGCGCGGAATCAATCCCTCCAGCACCTACTACACATCCAAGCCGCTCAACCTGAACGATCCCGAGTATGGCCGCTGGGAGGTCGCCACCTACTCAAACAGCTACGCCGGCTCGATCGACCTGCACCGAGCCACGCTCGCCTCCGACAACACCGTCTACGCCCAGCTGGCGCTGGACCTGGGCCCCGATGCGGTCGCCGACACCGCCAAGGACATGGGCATCGAGACCGAGCTCGACGGCCTCCCCGCCGAGACCCTGGGCGGCCTGCGCCTGGGCGTCTCGCCGCTGGAGATGACCAACGCCTACGCGACGCTGGCCTCGGGCGGCGTCCGCAACAAGCCGATCGCGATCCGCAAGGTCTCCTTCCCCGACGGCCACGTCGACAAGCTCGGCAAGCCGCAGCGCGAACGCGTCTTCCAGGACGGGGTCGCCTACGAGGTCACCCAGATCCTCAAGGACAACGTCAGCTCGGGCACCGGCACTTCCGCGCGAACTGGCTGCGGCGACGAGGCCGGAAAGACCGGCACCACCGACGAGTTCAACGACGCCATGTTCATCGGCTACACGCCGTACCTCTCGACTGGGGTCTGGGTGGGCTATCCCGACGCGCTGCGCTCGATGTCCTCGGTGCACGGGATTGCGGTCGCCGGCGGCACCTTCCCCGCACAAATCTGGAACGACTTCATGGAGATCGCGCTGCGCGGGCACTGCGAGACCTTCCCCGAGCCCGATGATCCGGTCGAGTGGGTTCCCTTCCACGGCCAGTACACGAGCACGAGTGGGAGCAGCTGCTCCAGCGCCAGCATCGGTGGCACCGGCAGCTCCGAGGGCGCCTACGGCTGCCAGCCGACCACGGCCGCGCCGGTCGTGGAGGAGGAGAGCGACAACAACGACGGCGCCTACGCGCCGGGGCGCGGCCAGAAGCCCGCGAAGCCGAAGAAGGAGAAGGAACCGGAGCCAGAACCCGAGCCGCCTCCGCCCCCGCCGCCTCCGCCCAGCGGCGGCACCACTCCCTGAGACGCCCGACTCGGTGAGGCGCCGCGCCTGGCTCGGGGCATCTGCGCTCGCCGGCCTCGCGGCCGTCTGCGTGCCGCTGGCCATGGCCGGCGCGGAGGTGGTCCCCGCCTCGGGCCGGGGAGGCGACCCCGGCTGGCTGCTCGGCCCCTTCGGCGACGGCCTCGGCGTCGATGGCGACGCCTACATACACCTCGAGCGCGCGGCGCTGGTCCTCTACGCGCTGCTGCTGCCGTTCGCGGCGGCGCTGCCCAGCAGGGTGATTTGGGGCGCGGTCGCCGCCCTGGTCGCGCTGTTCGCCGCCGCGCCGCCGCTGCTCTCCCTCGACGTGTTCAGCTACGTCTCCTACGCGCGCCTGGAGGCTCTGCACGGCCTCAACCCGTACGAGCATCCGCCCTCGGCCGTGGCGGAGGACGAGGCCCTGGCCTTCGTCGAGGCCTGGGCCGACAGCGTCAGCGTCTACGGCCCGCTGTTTGCGATCGTCACCCTGCCAGCGGGCCTGCTCGGCGTCGCCGCGGCGGTGTGGTCGCTGAAGGCCATGGCGGCGGTCGCGGTGCTGGCGATCGCCTGGGTGGTGGCGCGGCTGGCGGCGCTGCGGGGGGTCGATCCCCGCTTCGCGGTCGTCCTGGTCGCCCTCAACCCGGTGGTCCTCGTGCACGTGGTCGGGGGTGCTCACAACGACGCCCTGATGGCCGCCCTGATGACGCTCTCGGTGGCGGGGGTGGTCGTCGGGCGCGAGCTCTCGGGCGGAATCGGGATCGTCGCCGCCTCGATGGTGAAGGCCTCGGCGCTGCTGGTCGCGCCGTTCGCCCTGCTCGGAGCCGATCGCCCGCGGCGCCTGACGGTGGGCCTGCTGGTCGGGACGGCCGTGCTGGTGGGACTGGGGCTGGCCCTGTTCGGCTCCTCGCTCGACGAGGCGGCGAAGGTGATCGGTCAGAACCAGGGCGTCACCTCGAGGGCGAGCGTTCCGGGCACGCTCTCGCGGGAGCTCGGGCTCGACCTGGAGCTGGCCCGCGTGCTCTGCCTGGTCGCCTTCGGGGTCGGCCTCTGCGGCCTGCTGGTGTGGACCCTGCGCGGGGCCGACTGGGTGCGCGCGGTGGGCTGGGGCGCGCTCGGCCTGCTGGCCGCGACCAGCTACCTCACCCCGTGGTACGTGATCTGGGCGCTTCCGCACGCGGCGGTCTCGCGCGACCGCGCCCAGGCGGTCGCCGCCGTCGCGATCTCGGCCTTCCTGCTGCGGGAGCAGGTGCCGGGGCTGGGGGGTTGACTTGTCGATGAGCGGCAGGGAGCGGGCTGCGATCGCCGCCGTGGCCTGCGCGGTTCACCTCGCCCTGCTCGCCCCCACAGTGGGCCAGGTGGGCGGCGTGCTGCATACGGACTTCGGTCCCGAGGCGATCGCGATCGAGGCCGGCGAGCTGCCCTACCGCGACCAGGAGCTCGAGTATCCGCCTCTGGCCATCCCCGTGATCGTCGGGCCGGCTCTCCTCACGGACGGCCTCGACGCCTATAACGACGCCTTCGAGCTGGAGATGCTCGGCTTCGACCTGGCGATCGTCCTGTTGCTGGCCCTGGCGCTGCCGGGCTCGCGCAGGGAGGTGATCGGGGCGCTGGCCGTCTACACGGCTGGGATCGTCGCCCTGTCCGGGCTCGTGCTTGGCGACTCCGACATCGACCAGGCGCCGCTCGCCCTCTCCCGATTCGACCTGGTGCCCGCCTGCTTCGCGCTCGCCGCGATCCTGGCAAGACAGGCCGCGCGCTCGACGCTCTGGTCGGCGCTGCTCGCCATCGCGGTCGCTGTCAAGGGGTTTCCGGCGGTGCTCTTCCCGGTGCTGCTGCGCGGTGAGCGGCGCCCGGGCGCGGTGGCCGTCGGCGCCGCGATCCCGCTCTTGGTGAGCGTCGCGATCGTGGCCGGCTTCGGCGACGAGTTCGGGTCGGCGATCGGCTACCACGCCGAAAGAGAGCTGCAGATCGAGGCCGTCGCGGCCACCCCGCTGGAGATCGCCGCGATCGATGACCCCGGCCGCGCGGCCGAGCACGGCTCGGGCAGCTTCAACTACGTCGGCCCGGGAGCGGAGCTGGCGCGCGCGATCACGATCACCTTGCTGATCGGCGGCTACGCCCTGGTGCTCTGGGCCGGGTGGCGCTCGCGCGCCTCCCACCTGAGGCTGTCTGTGGCCCTGCTGGCGGTGGTCGTCACGTTTGCGCCGATCCTCTCGCCGCAGTTCATGTTCTGGCTGCTGCCGCTGTCGGCGGCGGCGTTCGGGCTCGCCTACCAGAACGTGATCCTGATCTCCGCCTTCGTGCTCACCCAGCTGATGCTCCAGTTCTACGCCCGGATCGTGGTCGACTTCGATCCGGAGTTCGTCTGGCGGCTGGCTGGCCGCAACGCCGCCCTGCTGCTCTACGTGGCGGTCGTCTGCGGCCCGATCGTCCGCGACGGGATCAGGACGGCGCGGTCAGAGGGGTCGGCCCTTCCGTCAGCGAGCTAAGAAATCAACTACCCGGTCACGCCGGCGGCCTCACGCGCCTGCTCCTCGGTGGCGTGGATTCCGGTCCGCACAAACAACCCGTCCCTGACCGTATGCACCACCCAGAAGGCAGAAGGTCTGTGAGACCGGAACCCCGCTCTCGACGCCGAGGCCCTGCTGCAGCACGCGAACGATGACGCTTTCACCGGCGTCGATGAACTCCTGCGGCTCCATTCGGAATTGCTCGAAGTTGCTGGTCCAGTTCTCCACCCACTGCAGGAATCCGTCGTGGCCCTGGTGCTCTGCCGGATCGGGCAGCGGCGCCGCGGTATAGGAGATGGCGCCAGGATGAATCAACTCCAGCATCGCCCCCATATCGCCCCGACCGAAGGTGGCGTAGGCGGTGCGCACCAGCTCCATGTTCTTCTCGGGCACGCGCTCAGTATCCCCGGCCGGACATGGAACTAGCCTTGCGCCGATGAGCTCGAGCGAGCAGGAGCTGATCTCGAGGCTGATCGAGCGGCTGCCAGAACCCGCCGCGGGCACCCGCGTGGGGAGCGGCGACGACGCCGCGGTGGTCGAGGACCGCGGGCGCGCCTCGGTGACGACGATCGACGCGATCGTCGAGGGCGTTCACTTCACACTGCCCGAGTTCCCGCTCGAGGCAGTGGGGCGCAAGGCGCTCGCCGCCTCGCTCTCGGACCTGGCGGCAATGGGCGCGGAGGCGGGCGAAGGATACGTGGCGCTCGGCGCCCCCGAGCGCCTGGACGCCGACCGGCTGCTGGCGATCGGGGACGGGCTGGCCGCGGTCGCCGAGCGCGAGGGCGTCGCGGTGCTGGGCGGAGATGTGACACGGGCGCCCGCGCTCTTCGTCTCCGTCGCCTGCGTCGGCTACGAGCCCGAGGGCACCGATCTGGTCGGCCGGGCGGGCGCCAGGCCTGGCGACGTCGTCGCGGTCACCGGCTCACTCGGCGGAGCGCCGGCGGCGCTGCGGCTGCTCACCGCCGGCGCCGTGTCGGACGCCACCCGCGCGGAGGACCGGCCGCTCGCCGAGCTGCTGGCGCGCCAGCTCGACCCACGGCCGCGGCTGGCCGAGGGCCGGGCGTTGGCCGGTGCCGGGGCGCGAGGGATGATCGACATCAGCGACGGGCTCGGGATCGACGCGGGCAACCTCGCCCGCGCCGGCGGCGTGTCCATCTCGCTCCAGCTCGAGGACGTGCCGCTGGCGGCAGGCACGGTCGAGCTTTGCGGGAGCCCCGACGCCGCGCGCGAGCTGGCCCTGAGTGGTGGCGAGGAGTTCGAGCTGTTGGTCTGCCTTCCGCCCGACCGCCTCGACGAGGCCGCCGAGGCTGTCGCCCGGGCGGGCTCTCAGTTGACCATGATCGGTCGGGTGAGCGAGGGTGAGGCCGGTGCGGTCACCGACGGCGCCGGGCGCCGGATCGAGGGCAGCGGATTCGACCATATGCGGGGATCGCGAGCGGGCTCGCGCTGATCCTCCTCCTCCGGCGGGTCGGCTGGCTCGGGGCGGTCGTGCGGCTCGGGCTCGGGCTCGGGCGTCGGCGAATCCGGCGCAGGGGCCTCCCCCGGCCCCAACCCGGGCTCGACCTCCGCCGACGAGGGCTTTCGCGATCTGCGCCGTCTGCGTCCGCTGCGCCGCTCCTCCAGCGCGCGCCCGCGGGCGACCAGGGCGCCGAGCTTGAGCTGCGGGGTCCCCTCGGCGGCGGCCGGCGCCGCCGCGGCGATCAGCGCGAGGCCGGCTCCCGCCAGCGGGCAGGCGAGGAATGCGATCCGGTCGCTGAGCTGCCCCCCGGTGAACATCAGCAGCAGATCCCAGATCACCCCGGGCCCGGCCTCGAAGCGGCCGGCCAGATCGGCGAGGAGGACTAGCGCCGGTAGCAGGCCCGCCGCGATTAGGCCCGCCGCCGCCAGGCGGCGTCCCCCCACGCCGGCCCCGGCCAGCACCCAGGCCTGCAGCCCCAGCCCGGCGAGCAGGGCCAGGTATGGGTTGACCCAC